>DAHWGZ010000256.1 GCA_027335965.1 Acidiferrobacter sp. | reverse complement strand
GCTCGCTCGCCCTATGGCGCCAGCGCCTGTTCGCGGTCATGCTCAAGGCCTCGGCCACCGCCATCGACTTCTTTCACCTGCCGGCCAATCAGGTCATGGAGCTTGGCGATATCGTCGAGCTTCCCGACCGCCTCGAGGCCCCCCTCAACGATCCCTGAGCCGACAGCGGCCACCGGCCCCAGCGATCGGCATGGGTGCCGGTCTGTCAGGCGCGCCCGGCGTGCCGCCGTCCGGCCTTCACCACCGCCGACCAGTCGTGGTCGCCCTCGCCATGGGCCAAGCCGTCCAGAAACTGGTCGCGCAGGACGCTTGCGAAGGCGAGTGGCGTGGAGACCTCGGCACCGGCGGCGAGCGCGAGATTGACGTCCTTCAGCCCGAGCGCCAGACGAAAACCCGCGGGCTCGAACCGATCCTCGGCGATCAGCGTCCCATACATCCTGAAGGCCGGTGATGCGAACAAGGTCGCGGTCAGCATCTCGAGATAGGGGCCGGCGGGGACGCCATAGGCCCCGGCGAGCATTGCCGCCTCACCCATCGCCTCGATCGCGCAGGCCAGCGCGAGATTGCTGGCGATCTTGGCGCCATTGGCGCTTTCCGGGCGATCACCGAAACGCCACACGTGTTGACCCAGGACCGCCCACAGGCCGTCGAGACGGGCGATGGCCGCCTCCGGGCCTGCCACCAACAGCTGCAACCGACCCTCGGCGGCCGCATCCGGGCGTCCCAACACCGGGGCGGCCACATAGAAAAGCCCGAGCGCTGCGTGACGGTCGCCAAGCTCGCGCGCGAGCTTGACGGAGATGGTCGCCATATTGACGTGGATCGCGCCCGCGGGGAGCGCCTGCAGCAGGCCCCTTTCGATAAACACCGCGCGCACGGCATCATCGTGCGCCAGCATGGACACGACCACCTCGCTTGTGGCGAGATCGGACAGCGCGGCCGCCACCGCGATCCCGGCGCCCAAGAGGTGCGGCGCGGGCGGCGTGCGGTTCCAGGCCCGCACCTCGTGTCCGGCCTTGGCGAGCCGCCCGGCCAAACCCCGGCCCATGGCCCCGAGCCCCACGAAACCTATACGCATAATCCCCTCCCGTCGTCATGAAAGGCAGCCATTGTCCGCGCGCGTCTAGACCGCCTCAATCCCCCGTCGCCCGTTGGCACTATCGGCGTTTGCGCGACCGGAAACCCCCGAGGAGGGGCCTCTATCGCACCCCCGGCGTGCCCCAAGGGCGATCGGTTTTGTAACGGTGAGCGGCCCCGGAATAATGAGGCCACTGGCCTGTAGGGCGCATCGGGACAGACCCTACGCGGGGAGCGTAGGCGTTTTCTACGGCCAAAACCATCCGCATTTCGACCAGAAAAGTTTGGGTACACCCGGCAATGTCGTTGAACTTCTGGCGCGCAACGAGAAATCGGTGGTGTTCGTGAACGAGCCCAAGGTCTCCAAGACCATCGGCATCATTGTCTATTGCGAAGGACCGCTGTCGATCATGTCAGAACGCCCGGGGCAAAAGGCCCACAAGAAGATCAGGCCCTGGGCCCGAATCAACGCGCCAAACCATCGGCCGATTGCGATATTCGCCTGACGGCTTAGGGAAAAGACGTAAGAAAACCGCACGCCGCTCGTTGACGGGTCAATACATACCAAAGGGGCGTGCGCCACCCGGAACCATCGGATCGCCTAGTTAGTCCCCTAGACTAAAGGGCTTGGCGGTCAGCGCGAGGGGCGCGACATGGCGCACCGATCGGCGCCAACCCTTGAACACCAT
>DAHWGZ010000255.1 GCA_027335965.1 Acidiferrobacter sp. | reverse complement strand
GACAGTTGGGACTTCGACATGGCCCCCACCTTGGTGGCCTCCACCCCGCCGTTCTTGAAGAGCATCAGGGTCGGGATGCCGCGGATGCCGTATTTCGGAGGGGTTGCGGGATTTTCGTCGATGTTCAACTTGGCGACCGTCAGCTTGTCCTTGTAGTCGCGCGCGACCTCCTCCAAGACCGGGGCGATCATCTTGCACGGCCCGCACCACTCGGCCCAGTAATCCACTAACACGGGACCGGGCGCATTCAACACGGCCTCCTGGAAGGTGTCGTCCGTTACATAAATGATGCCTTGGCTCATGGTCGGGGTCTCGGTTGGTCAGTTTGTTTTTGGGATCTCGGTTGAGAGGAATACGTCGCAGTGGGGGTATTGTGGACGGAACGGACGGAGCTTGGCAAGACCGCTCGTGGTTTCCCCGGCCCCCACCATTTGCTATGCTAGCTCACTAATGACTGATACTCACCTTACCCAGCAAGCGTTTTCCGGCCTCGGGTTGCCGGAGCCACTCCTCGCCGGAGTCCTCGGTGCTGGCTTCACCCATTGCACGCCCATCCAGGCAGCCACCTTGCCCAAGGCGCTCGCCGGCCATGACGTCGCCGGGCAGGCCCAGACCGGGACCGGCAAGACCGCGGCCTTCCTTCTCGCGGTCTTCAATCGCCTCCTGACGGTGCCGTCGCCCGCCGATCGGCGACCGAATCAACCGCGCGCCTTGATCCTCGCGCCCACGCGCGAGCTTGCCATCCAGATTCACAAGGATGCCCTGGTGCTGGGTCAAGGATGCGCTCAGAGCGTCCAGCTTGCCTATGGCGGGACCGGCTACGAGAGCCAGCGCAAGGCCATCGAGGAGGGCGTCGATATCCTCATCGGCACGCCGGGGCGCCTCATCGATTATTTCAAGCAGCACGTCTTCGATCTGCACGCGCTGGAGGTGATGGTCCTAGACGAGGCCGACCGCATGTTCGATCTCGGCTTCATCAAGGACATCCGCTACCTGTTGCACCGCATGCCGCCGGTCGACAAGCGCTTGAGCCTGCTGTTTTCGGCGACGCTGTCCTACCGCGTCATGGAGCTCGCCTACGAGCACATGAACAACCCCGAGCTCGTGCGCATCGAGGCGGAAAAGATAACCGCCGAGCGGGTGCGCGAGCGGCTCTATCACGTGGGGCAGGAGGAAAAGCTTCCGGTGCTGGTCGGGCTTTTGCGCAGCGAGCAGGTGTCGCGGGCGCTCGTGTTCACGAACACCAAGCACGTCGCCGAGCGCGTGCAGGGGTGGCTTGCCGCCAATGATTTCGGGGCGGCGGTGCTGTCCGGGGATGTCCCGCAGCAAAGGCGCCAAAGCCTGCTCGCGGAGTTCCAGGAGGGGCGTTTCCCGGTACTGGTGGCCACCGACGTGGCGGCGCGCGGCCTGCACATCCCGGATGTCAGCCACGTCTTCAATTACGATCTCCCGCAGGACGCCGAGGATTACGTGCATCGCATAGGCCGGACCGCGCGCGCCGGGGCGACCGGCGAGGCGGTGAGCCTGGCGTGCGACGAGTACGCCTTTTCGCTCATGGATATCGAGACCTATATCGGCCACAAGATCCCGGTGGCGCGCGTCACGGACGACCTGATCGTGACCCTGAGGCGCCCGGCGTACAAGCCCCCGCGCGAACGCGTCGGCCATCACGCGCGCCCGCGTGGCGAGTCCGCCCCGCGCGATCGTGGCCACCGCCATGCGTCCGGGCGACCACGCGAGGAGACGCGCGGCCCGCGGCCCGCGGCGTCCCCGCCG
>DAHWGZ010000254.1 GCA_027335965.1 Acidiferrobacter sp. | reverse complement strand
GCCATGGCGTAGGCGGTGTCGTAGGCCACGGTCCAGGCGATATTGGCAATAAACAGCACCCAGGCCACCGGCGGGATATGGCCGGTCTCGGCGGCGAATGCCATGGGGATACCCCAGCCGAAGGCGAGCCCCAGATAGACCTGCGGAAGATGGGTGAAACGCTTGAAGAACGGATAGGAGGCGGCAAGCGCGACGGCCACGAACGCAAGCTCGATGGTGAAGGTGTTGAGCCACAACGCAAGCATGGCGGCGAGCAGACAGAGACTTGCGACCAAGACGAGCGCGGCGCGCGGACTCACCTCCCCGGAGGCGATCGGCCGCTCGCGCGTGCGCCACACATGGGCATCGAAATCGCGGTCCGCATAGTCGTTGATGACACAGCCCGCTGAACGCATGATGAGCACGCCCGCCACGAATACGGCGACCAGGACCGGGCGCGGGTGGCCCCGGCCGGCCAGCCACAGCGCCCAGAGCGTCGGCCACAGCAAGAGCAGGCTGCCGATCGGGCGGTGCAGCCGCATGAGCCGCATATAGGCCCCCCATCGTGCCCAACCGCTCGCCCGAACCGCCCTCCCCTCGCCCCTTGCCGCCATCATCCGCCCCAACGCCCGCGCCATGAGCGGGCCCCGAAAGCGTGCCATTGTAGCGCACTCCGCCTCATGAGGCCCCGAGCGGCCGCGGACCCCAGCAATTCCCAATGTGGCCCCGACCATGGGCATCGAGCGGCGTCCCGCACGGCGGGAAGGCGCCAAACATCTGGCACAGGCGCGTTCAGACCGGTGAATTCTTGCATCGTCACCAGCTGACCCAGGCGCTATCGCTTCACATTGAGAATTGCTGCGCGGGCCCTGCCGGCACCGGACCGGTCCATGACGATGGCACACCCCACGCGGCGCAAAGACGCGCCATGCGCCTTCGCGCCCCGATGTGAGTCCACGCCATTTTTGTGACGGAAGGGCGTTTCCCGGTTCGCGCGCGGCGTCCGCCCTCTTGACCGGACGCCGCGAAACGCTACCATTGATAGCATAACGATCTCACACGCGGCGTACACCATGGCCGGCAACCTCCATGTCCGCAATCTCGACGACGAGTTGATCGCGCGCCTGAAACGGCGGGCCGCCCGTCATGGGCGCTCGGCCGAGGCCGAGCACCGCGAAATCCTTCGCCAGGCCCTCGCCGACGAAACGGAGACGTCTTTCGATACACTCGCCAACGAACTGCGAAGGCTCACGAAGCACCGGCCACACACGCCCTCCGAGGTGCTGCTGCGCGAAGGCCGCGACGAGCGGTGAAGGGCTGCGTCATTGATGCGAGCGTCGCCATTAAGTGGGTCATAGAGGAAAATGGCACTCGCGAGGCGCTGGCGGTACGCGCACACTGGAGGCCTCTGGCGCCCGATCTTTTGGCGGCCGAATGCGCGAACATCCTTTGGAAAAAGGTTGGGCGCGGCGAACTCTCGGTGGACGAGGCCCAATTTGCCGCCCGGCTCCTACGGGCGTCGGATATCGAATTCCTGCCCACGCATGCCCTCCTGGAGGACGCGACGCGTCTCGCCATCGACATGAATCACCCGGCATATGATTGTCTCTATCTCGCCCTCGCAATGCGAGAGGGTTGCCCATTCATCACCGCGGACGAGGCTTTCGTGCGCGTCATCCACCAAAAGCGTCCTGCCGCTCTTGATCGCCACATCGTTGCCTTGATGCAAGTCGCGCGCGACTGACCCGATACGCCGGACCCCATGCGACGCGCCGGGGGAAATAACCGCCTTCGCGCGTATGCCGAGGCATGGGTCTGTGGG
>DAHWGZ010000253.1 GCA_027335965.1 Acidiferrobacter sp. | reverse complement strand
TCCGGCAGCGCCGAGCTTAGCCGTCATCTCCTGCGCGACAAGAGACGTATGTCGGCGAGCCTGTCGCCATGAACTGTGGCGATGCGCCTCAAATGGGCCGTGTCGAGGTAGGTGCGACAGCTAATGCCGCCAAGCCGCCTCTGTCTCTGACCCCATCGTTTGACGTTACGCTGCCGGTTCCCGCCGCTTTTTCACGGCTGCCCCTGATATGATGCCCGTTATCTGGGAGGGCTCATGTGCGGGATCGGAGGGTTTGTCGGTAAGCGGGTCGTCGACCGCGAGCAGTGGCAGGCGATGCTCGCGGCCCTTAACGTCCGTGGCCCTGATGCCCAAAAGGCCGTGGTGTGGGATGGGTCTTTTCGGGAGGCGGACGGCGCCGGTACCGCCGGCCTTTTGCACGCGCGCCTGAGTATCCGCGATCCGCGTCCCGAGGCCGATCAGCCCATGGCCAACGCCCAGAGGGACGTGTGGGTGTGCTTCAATGGCGAGGTCTACGGCTACGAGGCCGACCGGGAGGAGTTGCGGGGTCAGGGCTACGCCTTTCATACCACGAGCGATACCGAGTTTATCCTTCATGCCTATGAGGCCTGGGGCGATGCCTTTGTCGAGCGGCTGCGCGGCATGTTCGCGATCGTCATCCTCGACCTGCGTCGCAGGCGCCTTTTTGCCGTGCGGGATCGGCTGGGCTTGAAGCCCCTCCTCTACTATGCCGACGGCGAGAATTTCGCGTTCGCCTCCACCCTGCGCGCCCTGTTGCCCTATCTCGGAGAGCGCGCCCGCATCGCCCCCGAGGCCATCGACGCCTATCTTGCTCACCGCTATGTCCCGGCCCCCCGGTCCCTGGTGCAGGGCGTCAAGCGGCTTGCCAATGGGTGCTGTCTCGCCTGGGAGTTCGGGCGGCGGCCCCCGGAGTTACGCGCCTACTGGCATCCGGCGCCTCGCGCGGCGGATTTCCGGGATACGCTCGATGGCGCGGTGTCCTTGCGCACCGCCTCTGATCGCCCGGTGGGGATCTTTCTGAGCGGCGGCATCGATTCGGCGGTCGTGGCGTCGAGCCTTGTGCGCCAGGGCTATGCGAATATCACCGCCTTTACCGCCACCTTCCCGGGGAGCGCCTATGACGAGGGGCCGCAGGCCGCGCGCATGGCCAAGGCCCTGGGCCTTACTCACAGGGCGGTGCCCGTCGAGCCGCGTCTCGCCGACGATTTTGAGCGCATCGTCGCCGATCTCGATGAGCCGTTCGCCGACCCCAGCGCCCTGCCGCTCTGGTATCTGGCACGCGCCGCCACCGAGGAGGTCAAGGTGGTGCTGGGGGGTGATGGGGGCGATGAGCTGTTTGCCGGCTACAAGCGCTATCGCCAGCACCTGCGCAGCCGCTGGCGAGGGTCTGCCACGATCCCGCTTACCTATGACGGCCTGCCGTGGGAAAAGCCGGCGCGCTGGCGTGAGGAACTGGGGTTGACCTGGCAGGAGGCCTATGAGCTGCGCTTCTCCGGGCTGTCGCCAGCCGTGCGCCGTTATCTGCAGCCCGATTTTCCGGCGATGCCCCCCGTCCACTGGCGGGACTTCCCTTCGCCCCACAAGGGCTTGGCGGCCCTGCTCGACATCGATTTCGCCAATTACCTCCCGGAATACATCCTGCGCAAGGGCGATCTCTGCACCATGGCCCATGGGCTTGAGCTGCGCGCCCCGCTCCTCGACCACCGGTTCGTGGAGCTCGTGACCGGCCTGCCCCCAAACCGGCGCTTCACGCGTCCCGCCAAGGCCGTCTTGGTCGAGACCTGTCAGGTCTGTCGGGACGAGGGCTTATTG
>DAHWGZ010000252.1 GCA_027335965.1 Acidiferrobacter sp. | reverse complement strand
ACTGTCGGCGTTGATGGATGCGGAACTCGGGGCGAGGGAACGCGTAAAGCTGCTTGACGTGGTGACGGAAGACGGCGAGCTGCAGGCGCTGTGGGGCCGCTATCACATGACCCGCGCGATTTTGCGCGGGGAGTGGGACGGCAAGCCGTTCGCGGACCTGTCGGCGCATGTTTTGGCGGCGCTGGATGAGGACGAGGCCGTGTCCGCGGCGCCGACCTTCTGGGGTCCGCTCGGCCATCAGAGGGGTTGGCAGGTGGCGCGCTTCGCGCTGGCCGCGTCGTTGACCGCCGCCACCGCGCTCTTTGCGCTGCGCGTGGCGGTGGTGGGCGCGCCATCCGTCGGGGCGTCGCCGGCGTCGATGCAGACCGCGCTCGCGGCGCCGCTGCCGGCGGCGCCGCATTACATACAGAGGGCGCATTGGCAGGGTCCTCAGTGGCGCCGGCGGCTCAATGCCTTCCTGCTCGAGCATTCGGCGGTCGCGCCGCTCGCGGGGATCAACGGCCTTTCCTATGTCCGTTTGGCGGCCTATAACGGCCCGCCGGCACGGGGGATGCGGCATAAGCCATGAAGGGCTGGCGGCCGCTGTGGGCCGCGGGCCTCCTCCTCGTAAGCGGCGCGGTCTTTGCCGACAGCGTGCGGGCATGGCTCGGGCGCATGCAGGATGCTGCGCATAGCCTCGATTACACCGGCACCTTCGTTTATCGTCATGACCGCGTGCTGTCGGCCATGCGCATCGTGCACCGCGTGGCCCACGGCCGCGTGACCGAACGCCTCACCACCCTCGACGGGCGCCGCCAGGTGATCATCCGCCGTCACGGACAGATCCGCTGCTATCTGCCCCACGATCACGTCGAGTTCGTCGAGCGGAGGGCCATGGCCCTGAAGACCTTTCCGGCACTCATGCCCACCCACTTAAAGCCCCTGCGCCGGTTCTATGCGATGCGTCTCGGCGGCCTTGGACGGGTGGCCGGCGCGGCCGCGAGGCTCGTGGTGATCGACCCGCGCGACGACTACCGCTATGGATACAGGCTGTGGGCGGACCGCAAGAACGGCCTGTTGTTGAAGGCCACGGTCGTGAGCCACGGCGGCAGGGCCATCGAACAATTCCTGTTCACCCATCTGCGCCTGCGGCGCGCGATCCCCGCCTCGGCCGTTGGACCTATTGGCCTTGGGCATGGCGGCCCCTATAAAGAGGAGCGGGGTGAGTTGTTTCCCGATCCCACGCCCACCTGGACGGTGACGCGGGTGCCCCCGGGGTTTCGCTTGGCCATGCACCTCATGCGGCGCATGGCGGGACACAAGGGGATCGTGCAGCATCTCGTCTACTCGGACGGTCTCGCGGGGGTGTCGGTATTCGTGGGGCGACGCGCGCCTTCCGCGCCACGCCATGCGCAGCTCTATCGCCTGGGGGCCTTGCATGTCTTTCGCACGGTCGTGAACCATAGGATGGTGACGGCGCTTGGGGATGTCCCGACCTTGACGGTCGAGACCATGGCGCTGTCGGTGCGGCGGCTCGCCCGGAGATCCGGACCCGCGGCACCCTGAATGGACGGGGGGTTCAAGGGATGGTCATGATTGCGCGCAGGATGGTGCTGTCGGTTTGGCTCATGGTGATGATGGCGGGCGCCGCGGCATGCGCCTCGCGCCTGCCCGATTTCGCCCGCATCGTGCGCGAGAACCGCGCGGCGGTGGTCAATATCAGCAGCACCGAGGTTGTGAAGGGCATGGTCCCCGGGTTTGGGTTCGGTAGGCCGGGGATGTCCGGCGTCCCCGCGAACCCGCTCTTTCACGGCGGCCCTCGGGGCCAAGAGCCGGCCCCGCCGCGGCTCCTGACCA
>DAHWGZ010000251.1 GCA_027335965.1 Acidiferrobacter sp. | reverse complement strand
GTCGGCGATACCGCGAACGGAGGTCCGCTCTGCGGATCCTTCAGGGAAAAGGGGGCGACCAGCAGGACCGGCGTCCCGGGGGCCAGCAGGCTCGCCATGTGCTCGGCATAGGCGCGTCGCGTGGCGGGCGGCATGGCGATCAGCGCGGCACGGTCATAGACCGCGCCCACCGGCCCGAGCAGCTCGGCGGTCAACCGGAAGAAGTCGCCGAGCAGGACGGTGATGCCGGTCCCCTGGTACTCCAGGAATTCGCCCCGCCCGACCCGGTCCACGGGTATCTCCTGCTCCCGGTAAAACGCCTCGACCGCGAGCGGGCTGATCTCGATGCCTATGACCTCGCGCCCCTGTTCGGCAAGCCAGCTCATGTCGTGGCTCTTGCCGCATAGCGGCACGAACACAGGGCCCGTGGAGCCCAGGGCGTCGATGTACCGGCGCAGAAAACGATTGATCTCGGTCTGATGGAAACCGATCCGATTCTCATGCCAACGCGTATGCCAAAATTCGGCCTTCATCCTTCCTCCTCCCGGGCGATCCCCAGTAGATCCGTGACCGCGGTCACCGACGCGGGTCGCCCAAAAACGACCCGATAACGCCCCGGCGGGCCATCCAGGCGCGCGAACGCGGCGCCCGCCTCGCGCGCGATCGCCCACGCCGCGCACACATCCCAGAGCTGCGCATGCCAGTCGACAGCCACCGCCCCCTGACCTTGCAAAACCACGCTATGGGCATAACAGTCCCGGTAAACGCGCAGGTTGGGGTGGGCTGCCGCCAACCGGCCAAAGAGCTCCGGACGGCCGCCCTTGGAAAAATTCTCAGGCGCCGTCACCACGACTATCGGTGTTCCCGGCTCATCGCGGTCGGCGACGCGCACCGCGCGCCCATTGCACGAGGCCCCGAGTCCGGAGGCGGCGCTCACCCGCAGGTCGAGCCGCGGGTGGTCTATAACCCCGAGCACCGGAACGCCCTCGTGGCGCAGGGCCACCAGGGTCCCGAAGGTCGCCATCCCGTGCACGAAATTGTCGGTGCCGTCGATCGGATCCAGGACCCATTCCCAGGCGTTGCCCCGACCCTCGGCCGGATACTCCTCGCCGATGAGATCATGATCGCCGAATTGTCCGGCGATGGCCTCCCGCCAGGCCGCCTCGATGCGCTGGTCGGCCACGCTCACATAGGAGCCATCCGCCTTGACGGCAATGTCCGCCTCGCCGATGGGCGTCTCGGCCAGCAGCCGCCGCGCCAGATCGGCGAGCGAAAACGCAAAACGCAGAAAGCGGCGGCTATCGGCCTCACCGATCCGCGGCACAGAGACGGGTTCCATGAACGGCGACGATACCGACTCCCCAGGCCCCAGACAAGACCGGCCGTCGCCCTTGGCGGCACCCCGGCGCCAGGGAGCGGCGGGCGGCGCCCGCCCGTCGGGGCCTCAGTGGGACGAAAGGCCCCGCGACGCGGCCCCATGCCGATCCGGTCAATCGGTTATACTGGCGCCTACGGCTCCAGGCCCGGCGGAGAATCGGCGCCGGGCCACCTTCATGTGGCAATGCGCCGCGAGCCGCCTCGTGAAAAACGAAAACCGCATCCCTCATTTTCAAGGAGAACGAGAACGCAGCGGCCGGGCTGACCTTCGAAGATCCCGCGGCCGGTCGGCGTTTCCCACACACATGACGACGCGCATAGAGAAAGACAGTCTCGGCGAACACCCGGTGCCGGCCGAGGCCTGGTATGGCATACAGACGGCACGCGCCGTGGAGAATTTTCCGATATCGGGCCGCGCGCCCGACCGGGATTTCATCATCGCCCATGCGCGCGTGAAGATCGCGGCGGCCCGGGTGAATGCCCGCGCCGGCTGGCTCGACGAAAACCTC
>DAHWGZ010000250.1 GCA_027335965.1 Acidiferrobacter sp. | reverse complement strand
TTTGCGCGCGACGAGACTATACTGACGGAGATCAGCCGCAAATTCACGCCCGCGGGCATGAGGGCGCTGCTGGAGGCGGCGGGCTTTCGCTGGTGTCGCCACGAGGAGTCGGACAACGGCTATTTCTCGCTGGCGCTCGCGACGCCGGCCTGAGCGAGGGCCGGCGTCGCGAGCGTCGATAGGGTATGCCGACGGCCTTGGCATGGTAAGGTGATGGCTTCGCGTGTCTCGAGAGAGCGCATGCGGGATGTGGACAACGACAGGAGATGCGTAATGAAGCAGAAGGGACTTATAGGGATGGTGGGCGGTGGCTTGGGTCTATTGGGCATAGCGGTGGCGCAGGCCTCGCCATTTTATGTGGAGACCGTGCCGATGGCGATGCCGGCGGCCCAGAAGGCGGTGGTCGCGGCCCTCACCTCGCACCACTTCAAGGTCGTCATGAAGCTCGACATCCTGCATTTGATTGCCTCCAAGCAGAAGATGCTGCACATCCCGCATTTCAACAAGCCCGGGTTCACGGATGTCCGCGCGCTGGTCTTTTGCAACCCGTTCCTCTTTAGCGGCCTTCTGAATCATTCCTGGAAGACGGCGTCGGCATGCCCGCTGGATGTCACGCTCTACAGCAAGGCGGCGAAGACCACCGTGGTCTTTGCAAAGCGCGCCGTCTACACCCGCGGCACGGCCTCGCGCGCCGTGGGCCGCAAGATCGACCGCATGGTGATCGGCGGCCTCAAGGCGATCCCTGGCAGCCACCCGGGATAGGCTGGCGCGACGCGGCGACGAGGGCGCCGCCCAGGCGCCCTCGTCGCCTTTGCAAGAGACCGCCATGACGCGCGTGCCGCCAGAATGTCGGTGGCCGGGCGAGGTCGCGAGCGCGACGGCGGACAGGAACGGCGCGGCATCCCCCGGGGGCCTTGGCGCGGGCGCGCGGGGCCACCAAACGGGATGAGCGGCCCGACGACGGGAGGACGCAGTGGAAATCAGGGACCTCATCGGGGTATTCGCGATCCTCAATCCGATCGGGGCGATCCCGCTCTTTCTGTCGCTGACCGCGGGCCGCTCGCAGGCCGAGATGCGGCGCATAGCCGCCAAGACCGCGTTCGCGGTGATCACCATCCTGTTGATCGCGACCTGGTCGGGACAGCGGCTGCTCGAGTTCTTCGGTATCGGGGTACCGGCGTTTCGCATCGCCGGCGGCCTGCTCGTGTTATTGATCGCCATCGCCATGTTTCACGCCAAGTCGACCCCCGCCCGGCACACCCGCGAAGAGGACGCGGAGGCGGAATCCAAGGAGGACATCGCCGTGGTCCCCCTGGCGATCCCGCTTTTGGCGGGTCCCGGGGCCATCAGTCTCGTCATCGTCGACGCCCAGAAGGCGAGCGGATTGGGCGCGGAACTGGCGCTGAGCGCCGGCATAGTCGTCGTCGGCCTGCTCGTGTGGGTGGTGTTGCGCCTGGCCGAGCCCATCGGCGTGCGCCTGGGGACGGCGGGCCTCAATATCACCACCCGCGTCATGGGCCTGATCCTGGCCGCCATGGCGGTGCAATTCATGGCCATCGGTCTTACCGCGCTGCTGCCGGGCCTGGGACGCTGATATCCAGTCCGATTGCCGCGCCATCGCTTGAAACTTGGGTTCCGGCCCCCCATCTGCAAGCCAGACGCAGACAGAGGGCTTCCCCATGAGGATGGACAAGCTTACCAATCGATTCCAGCAGGCGCTGGCCGATGCCCAGTCGCTTGCGGTCGGCCGTGATCACCAGTTCATAGAGCCCGCCCATCTGCTCGCCGCCCTGCTCGACCAGGATGCCGGCGTGCGGCCCTTGCTTGCCAAGGCCGGCGTAGCCGTCGATGCCCTGCGCGCACGGCT
>DAHWGZ010000024.1 GCA_027335965.1 Acidiferrobacter sp. | reverse complement strand
GAAAATAGGGGCAGGAGGACTGAATGAGCAAGCGGATTGCGCTTATAAGTGAGCACGCTTCGCCGCTCGCGATCCTCGGCGGCTGCGATTGCGGCGGTCAGAATGTCTATGTCGGGCAGGTGGCCGTAGGTCTGTCGCGGCTCGGTCATCGCGTGGACGTGTTTACGCGACGCGACGACATGACCTTGCCGGAGGTCGTGGACTGGGCGCCGGGGGTGCGCATCATCCATGTCCCGGCGGGTCCGGCGCGCCCGGTGCGCAAGGAGGACTTGTTGCCGTACATGGAAGACTTTGGGCGCTACATGGATTCGTGGTTCAGGCAGGGCCGCGGGCGATACGACCTGGTCCATGCCAATTTCTTCATGTCGGGCATGGTGGCGCGTACGCTGCGTGAGCGTTGGGGCATCCCATTCGTCATGACCTTCCATGCCCTGGGGGCGGTCCGCCAGCTCCATCAGGGCGAAAACGATCAATTCCCGAGGGAGCGTAACCTGATCGAATCGGAGATCGTCGCTGATGCCGACGCCATTCTCGCCGAATGCCCGCAAGACGCCAAGGACCTGGGGGTCTTTTACGGGGCCGCCCCGGACAAGCTGCGGCTCGTGCCGTGCGGTTTCGACCCCGCGCAGTTCTGGGCCGTGGACAAGGACGCGGCCCGGGGGGACATCGGCGTCGTGCCGGGTCAACCCTTGTTCGTCCATGTCGGGCGCATGGTGCCCCGCAAGGGGGTGGATACCATCATAGAGGCCATCGCGCGGCTCCGGGACCAGCACGGCCTGGAGGCCGATCTCGTCATCGTGGGCGGGGAGACCGATTGCCCCGATGACCGCATGACCCCCGAGATCGGCCGGCTCAAGGCCTTGGCGGCGCGCCTGCGCGTGGCCGGTCATGTGACATTCGTCGGACGGCGCAGGCCCGAACAGCTGCGTTTTTACTACAGCGCCGCCGATCTGTTCGTGACCACTCCCTGGTATGAGCCCTTCGGGATCGCGCCGCTCGAGGCCATGGCGTGCGGGACGCCGGTTTTGGGCTCGGCGGTAGGCGGCATCAAGTACACGGTGCGCCACAAGGAGACCGGATATCTCGTTCCGCCCCATAACCAGGCGGCCGTGGCCCTTTACATGGCGCATGCCCTGCGCGCCCGCGATGAGTTGCGTCAGTTGGGCCGGCAGGCCCTGGTGCGGGCCACCACCTTGTTTGGTTGGCAGAGGGTCGTCGGGCTGGTCGATCGCGCGTATGGCGAGGTCCTGGAGGCGCGCGGGCGCGCGAATCTCGGGAGGATGCCAGGGTTGTGCTCCGAACCTCCCGGACCTCCCGGACCGCCTCGTTCCGGGCCACCGCATTCATTTTTGCATTAAAGGGAGGACCGTCTATGGAGGATTTCTTGGTGCGCAAGCAAGACGGGACGGACGGGCCGGAGGGCCGCGATCGGCGCCCGGGGCCGCTTGCCGGACGCGTGACGTTCGTGACCGGCGAGGCTCAACGCCTGGGCGCGTGCGTGCGCCGCGACCTTTCGGAGGCGGGCGCGATCGTCGTTGCCGGCGATGTCCGGGAGGCCAAGGCGCAAGAGCTTGCTCGGGGCTTGCGGGCAAAAGGGTTTTCCGTGGAGGGGCGGGCGCTCGATGTCAGCGACCCGGCGTCGGCGGCCACGGCCTTCGAGGACACCATCGCGCGCCATGGCGACGTGCTCGTCAACAATGCCGGCGCGGACCTCACGGGATCCGTGGAAGGGATGCCGATCGAAGGGTGGCAGCGCATCATCGGCGTGAATCCGGCCGGGCCGTTTTTGGCGGCCAAGGCGGTCTTGCCCCATAGGCGCCGGCAGGGCGGGGAGCATATCGTGAATATCGTCTCGACCGACGCCAAGAGCGCGTGGCCGAACGCCAGCGCCCATCACGCGAGCAAGTGGGGGCTTTTGGGCCTGAGCCATGCGCTTCACGTCGAGGCCCGGCCTCTCCACATCAAGGTCACGGCGGTCATTTCCGGGGGGCTACGCCCCCCGGTTTTGCGCGATCGGTTCCCGGACATCGACCAGTCGACCTTGCAGGATCCCGCGAACGTGGCGCGCACCGTGCGTTTCGTGTTGTCGCAGCCGACGGAGACGCTCATCCCGGAGATCATGGTCTTGCCGATGCGAGAGACCTCATGGCCCTGATACACGATGCCGCCGTCTTTCTCGACAAGGACGGCACCCTCATAGACGACGTCCCATACAACGTGGACCCGGATCGCATGCGTTTGGCGCCGGGGGCCCGTTCCGGGTTGCGGCGCCTGCATGAGCGCGGCTTTCGCCTGGTGGTGGTGAGCAATCAAGGCGGCGTGGCGCGCGGCTACTTCACGGAAGACGCCTTGCGCGATGTCGAGGAGCGACTGCGCGATCTGCTGCGCGCCTTTGGCGTGCCGTTGGCGGGTTTCTACTATTGCCCTCACGACCCCCTGGGGCGCGTCAAGCGCTACGCCACGGCCTGCACCTGCCGCAAGCCGCGCCCCGGCCTCCTGCAAAGGGCGGCGCGCGACGGACATTTCGATCTGGCGAACTCCTGGTGCGTCGGCGACATCCTGGATGATATCGAAGCGGGCTCTGCCGCCCACTGCCGCACGGTCCTTATCGACAACGGCAACGAGACCAAATGGCAGCTCTCGGACCGGCGCGTGCCGGACTATATCGCGCGCGACCTCGGCGAGGCTGCCCATTTCATCATTGACGCCACGGGGCCCGGGCGCCCGGTGCGTCCACGATCCACGGCGCGCCTATGATCGACCAAGGCTGGGACGCGGCGCGGCGCATCTCGGCGGTGCGGCTGGATGGCATGGAAGATCTGCTCATGACGGGACCGGCCCCATGCGCCCTCAAGGACGCCGTGCCGGGGCGCGCGATGACCGCGCTCATCTCTCCGGCGGGCGCGGCGTGTGCCGCGCTTTTGCCGGAGATCGATGATTCCATCGTCCACGAGGCGCCATGGATGAAGGGTGGCAAGGCCGATGCCAAGGCCGATCACGCGCTCATGGGGGATTTACGCGCGCAAGGCTTCGATGGCGCCGTGGTGTTCACCGTGTTTAGCCAGTATCCGCGGCCGGCGGCGCTCATGTGTCATATGGCGGCCATTCCCCGACGCGCCGCGCATTGCCGAGAGAACCCCTATGCGCTGCTCACGACCTGGATCACGGAGAGAGAGCCGCAGGAGGGCATGCGCCACGAGGCGGAGCGTCAGCCGGCGCTTGCCGGGCATCTCGGCGCGACGTTGGCCGACGATGGCCTGAAGATCCGGCTGGCGCAAAGATTCCGCGAGCTGGGGGCTGCGTATCGGCGTGATGCGCGGCCGCTCGTCATCCCGCATCCCGGGGCGTCGGCGCCGTCGCGGCGTTATCCCGAGGCCTCCTGTGCCGCGGGATTGCGGGCGCTCGAACAGGAGACCGAGGCGGCGCTCATCCTCGCCGGAACGGAGGATGAGCGGGCGCTCCTGGAACGTATACGATTGGCCGCGGCCAGTGAGGCGCGCGTGGCCTGCGGCGTCTCGCTGGGCGAGTTTGCCGGCCTTCTCGATGCCGCGGACGTGGTCGTGACCAACAATACCGGCCCCGCGCATCCGGCCGCCGCGGTGGTGGTGCTCTACGCCCTCACGAACCCGCAGCACGCGCCCTGGCGGGCCATGGCGCGCGTCCTGTCGGCGGATGTCCCATGCCGCAATTGTTTCCAGAGTGTCTGCACGAGCGGCCATCATCGCTGTTTGGAGGACGTGCGCCCGCGGCAGGTCGTGAATGCGGTCATCGAACTTTTGCAAGAGGGCGCTGATGCGCGGCGCCGCGCGTCATGTTGACGCTTGGGGTCACGGGCGCCTTTCACGAGCCGGCGGCCGTTCTCGTCGAGGACGGGCGTATCGTGGCCGCCCTCGAGGGGGACGACGCGCGCCATGGGGACGGGGGGGCGGTCGCGCGCGAGCCCGGGCCGGCGTGGCCGGCGGCCAGCGTATCCTGGTGTCTGGCGCGCCGCGGCGTCGTCTTGTCGGACGTCGATCATATCGCCTACGCTTGGGATCCGGCGCTCCTCGGGACCCAGGCCACGCATCCGAAGGAGGCGCTGGCGCCGGACCAAGAGCCATGGTGGCCAGCACTGCCGCTGGGCGCCATCGGCTGGGTTCGGCATCGCGTCGACCAATCGTCCAAGGCAGACCTTTTTGCGCAGACCTCGCCGCGTCCCGCCTGGCATGCGGTGGCCCATCAGCAGGCGCACGCCGCGGCCGCCTATCTGACCTCGCCTTTCGATGCCGCGGCGATCTTGTGTGTCAATGCGCGCGGGGAGCGGGCGGGCACCACGTACGGTCTCGGACGGGGGGCTGCGATCGAAACCTTGGGGGAGGTCGGCGCCGCGCACTCCCTGGGTCTCTTATACGAGCGGGTGACGCGGCATCTCGGTTTCGCGCCCGGGCCTGGGGAGGACAAGGTAAGCGCCTTGGCGGCAAGTGGCAGGCCGCGGTTTCGCGAGGCCTTCAGGGACATCGTGATCCGCGTCCCGCGCGCGGCCCGTTATGCGGTGGCGGCCGGGGATCTCAGTGAACGCCTTGGTCCGCCGCGCGCGCCGGGCACGCCGCTCGAGGCGCGCCACGAGGATATTGCGTGTTCCCTCCAGGAGTGCCTGAACGAGACCGTGGTCGGACTCGCCGATTGGCTGAGACGCGAGACCGGCGCACGAAATCTCGTCACCGCCGGCGGCGTTTTCCGCAATGCCTTGCTCAATAGCGCCGTGCGGGACGCGGGGCTCTTCGAGGGGTTGTGGATTTCCCCGGTCGCCGGGGCTTCCGGCACCGCGGTGGGCGCGGCGTTATGGATCGACCACACCCTGCGCCGGTCCCCCGGGCACGCGCCCTTGGAGCATACCTGCTGGGGTCCGCAATTTGGGGCCGAGGAGTTGGAGGCCCTGCTCGCGCGCGCGCGCCTTGCCTATGGCCGGCCGCCAGCCATCACCGTGGCGGTCGCCGCGCGGCTTGCCAGCGGCAAGACCGTGGGATGGTTTCAGGGGGCCATGGAATTCGGGCACGAGGCCCTCGGTAGCCGCCTGGTGCTGGCGGCGCCGACGATACCGGCGATGGCGGGCGTGCTCAACGATCTCGCCGGGCGCGAGGCCTTCGAGCCGGTGGCGTGTGCCGTAACCGCGACCGCCGCGGGTGACTGGTTTGATGACGCGCGCGCAGCCCCTTTTCGCACCTTTGTCGCCCGCGTCCGCAGCGACAAGCGCCCGCGCATCCCGGCTGCCACCCACGTCGACGGCACCGCGCGCGCGCAGACCGTGGAGCGCGCCGCGCAACCGCTCTTTCATGATGTCATCGAGGCCTTCGGCGCCCTGACCGGCGTGCCGGTCCTGTTGAGCGCCGACTTCGCGACGCGCGGGCGATTGCGCGTGTGTTCGCCGGCGGATGCCATCGAGGCCTACGCGAGCAGTCCGCTCGATGCCCTGGCCCTGGGCCCTTTCCTGCTCGAAAAGGGCCGTTGAAGAGGCCGCTCTAGGCCGAGCCGGTACGCCGCACAAACAGCGCGGCAAGCCGTCGCGGCGGCGCCATGCCGCCGATGCGCATCTCGCGCAGGAGGGGAATGAAGGCCAGCGTGGTATTGAAGCGCGCCAGTCCCGATATCAAAAACACCCACAGGAGACCGTTGCCGAGCGTAAGCCCGAACACGCGGGCGTTGGCCGGGACATGGGTTGCGACAAGGCCGCCGAGCGCCGCCCCGGCGGCAAACGCAAACGCCGTCAGGATGTGATGGATGGCATTGTGGAGGGAGCGCTTCTCGCGCGGCACGCTGTCGTAGACGAAGTTGCCGGCGCTCAGATTGAAGCCGGCCCACGCCAGGCCATTGAGAAGCTGGATCAGGAGAATGGCCCCGAAATGAGTGGTCGTAAGCCACAGCATGGGGGACACGGGGATCAGAAAGCCCGTGACGGCGAGCACGAACCGGTTACCGACCGGTCGCCCAGACGCCCCCACAAGGTGAGGGTCCCGACCTGCGAAAGCACCACGACCGCTTGCGCGGCCATGAATTGTATATTAAGAGAAATGCAGATCGCGCAGCATGTACACGGCGTAGAACGGCCCGGCGATCCCCGCGGAAAAGCTCATGACCGCGGTAAAGATCGCGAATCGCGAAAACTGTGTCGCGCGCATCTTCCGCTAGAGGGTCGCCGGATGCAGGCCAGGTGGCCCTTGGGAAGGGCGTGCTCGCGCACCGCGCGAACCTTGGGCAGCGAAAGTAGGCGCGCGAGCAGGGCGATCGCGAAGATTGCCATAAAGCCGATTTCGGTATGTCCATGACTTTTAGCAAACCGCAAGACCAGGACGGCGCTTGCGAGCACCCTGAAACTGGCAAGGTTCATGAGCCGCGAGCGCGCGCCGAAGTAGCGTCCGCGCATGTCTTCGGGAACGAGATCGCCCATGAGGCTATGCCAGGGGGGATTGGCGAAGTGATTGGCGCCGTAATAGAGGGTGAGCGTGATGAGAAGGATCGGCACGGCATAACCGGGCCATAGGCGCGGCAGGACGATCATCGGAACCCATAAGGATCCCTGGGCCGCGAGCCCCAAGACGATGATCCCCAAGACGATGAGCCCCAGGCGTTCGGCCCACCAGGCGGCGAGCCGTTGCGCAAACGACCCCGCCAGGGCGGCGGTGGCATGGAGATAAAGCGCGTAGGCCGATAAATACGCTTCCCCCGCGCCCCGCATGGTCGACGACAGCACGCCTTCGGCTTACGCCCGAAAGCGATGATGCATGGGTTTCGTTGGTCACAAAAGGGTCGGACAGGATGGATACGGGCGCCATTTAAGGCCTCTTGCCATCGTTATAAAACAACGGGGATACCCCTCTGGATGAATGGCCGGCCGGCGCGGATCGGGTGCCATGGATTTGACCAGAGGTCGACTGTTTAGTACGCTTAATCGGACTAAACATTACACTATAAAACATAAGCGGGGGAGGAGCGTATGAGCGTCAGCGCGTCACGATGGCCCTACCTGTTGCTGGTCATCCCGTTTTTTGGGACCTTGTATGTCCCTCTCTATAACCACGTCCAGCCGACGGTCCTGGGTTTCCCATTTTTTTATTGGTATCAGCTCGCCTGGGTCCCGGTGAGCGTGCTGTTGACGGGGATCGTCTACCGGCTCCTGCGCCAAGGCGCCCATGGCTCCGATGAGGCCGATTCATGAGCGCCGCCCTGGAAGTCTTTCTTGCGCTCTTCGTCTTGGTCACCGGGCTCGGCTTTTGGGCCAATCGCTGGCGGCCGGGCGACCTCAACCTTCTGAGTGAGTGGGGCCTCGGCGGGCGACGGTTCGGGAGCTTCGTGACATGGTTTCTGTTGGGCGGGGATCTTTATACCGCCTACACCTTCATCGCCGTCCCGGCGCTCGTGTTCGGCCAAGGGGCCCTGGGATTCTTCGCGCTTCCGTACACCATCGTCATGTATCCCGTGATGTTCATGATCATGCCCAGGCTCTGGACGATCGCCCGCGAGCAGGGTTATGTCACGGCCGCCGATTTCGTCGAACACAAGTTCGATTGCCGCACGCTTGGGTTGCTGGTGGCGATCACCGGCATCCTCGCCACGATGCCGTATATCGCCCTTCAGCTCGTGGGTCTGCAGGTGGTGCTGGCGGCCCTCCATATCGGCGGCAGCGGGACCTGGGCGGATGCCCCGCTCGTGATCGCCTTCGTCATCCTGGCGGCCTACACCTATACGGGAGGTCTGCGCGCCCCGGCCCTTATCGCCGTCGTGAAGGATGTCCTGATCTACACGACCGTGCTGACCGCGATCATCGTGATCCCGGCCCATCTCGGCGGGTGGGCGGGCATTTTCGGACACATCCCGGCGGCCAAGCTGACCTTCCCGGCGCCCCCGCCGCATAGCACCGGCATCTATTCCGGTTATGCGACGCTCGCGCTCGGCTCGGCGCTCGCGCTCATGATGTATCCGCACACCATCACCGGGGTGCTGGGCGCGAAGAGCGGCGGGGTGGTGCGAAGAAATGCCGTGTTCCTGCCCGCCTACTCGTTCATCCTGGGCCTGCTCGCCCTGTTTGGCTACATGGCCTACGTCGCGCATGTGAACACGCTGCCGCAGTTCCAGGCAGGCTTCAAGGCCTACGGACCGAGCTATGCCGTACCCGCGCTTTTGATGCGCTTCCTGCCTCCGTGGTTCGTGGGATTCGCGTTCGCCGCCATCGCCATAGGGGCGCTGGTTCCCGCCGCCATCATGTCGGTGGCGGCCGCGAACCTGTTCACGCGCAACATCTACAAGGCCTTTCTGAACCCCGGCGTAAGCGAGAAGGGGGAGGCGAGGACGGCGAAGGTGGCCTCGCTGTTCGTGAAGGTCGGGGCGCTCGCGTTCGTGTTGGGGGTTCCGGAAAAGTACGCGATCATACTCCAGCTCCTCGGCGGAATCTGGATCATCCAGACCTTCCCGGCGATCGTGATCGGGCTCTATACGCGCTGGCCGCATCGTTATGCGCTCGTGCTGGGCTGGCTTGCCGGCATGGCGGCCGGGACCGGCATGGCGGCGAGCCTGTCATTCAAGGGTGTGATCTATCCGCTGGTCATTGCCGGGCACACCTACCCGGCCTATGCGGCGCTCTATGCCTTGGTCGTCAATCTCTCGGTCGTGATGGTGGCCACCTGGGTCTTCAATGTCCTGCATATCGGCGCCGGAGAGGATGGCACGCTAAAGGCCCAGCCGCGCGGCGCCTGAGCGATAGGGGGGCGAGGGGCGTGGCGAGCCCGGGGCCGTGAAGGCGGCGCTATTTCAGGTCGATGCCTTTGCCAGGGAGCGCTTTGCCGGCAATCCCGCGGCGGTGGTGGCGCTGCCTGCCTGGCCGCGGGACTCGCTCCTGCAGGCCGTGGCCGCGGAAAACAACCTGTCGGAGACGGCTTTTTTCGTGCCCGCCGCGCGAGGGTTCGCATTGCGCTGGTTTACGCCGTCCTGCGAGGTCGATCTCTGCGGACATGCGACACTGGCGTGCGCGCACGTGCTTTTCGAGCACCTCGGATGGCCCGATGCCCGCGTGGTGTTCCATACCCGCAGCGGCGAGCTTACGGCCACGCGACAGGACGGGCGCATCGTGATGGACTTCCCGGCAGGCCACGCGACGCCCTGCGCCTTGGTCCCTGAACTGGCGGCCGGTCTCGGGGCAAGGCCGAGAGAGGTGTGGGCGACCGCGCGCGACTATATGGCTATCTTTGATGAGGCGCGGATCGTGCGCGCGATGCGGCCAGACTTCGCGGCCCTGGCCGGGCTCGACCGTCCGGGGATCATCGCAAGCGCGCCGGCGCCCGCGGATTGGACGGAGGTCGATTTCGTCAGCCGTTTCTTCGCGCCGAGACTCGGGGTGCCGGAAGACCCGGTCACCGGATCGGCGCATTGCGCGCTTGCGCCATACTGGGCCGAGCGGCTTCGCAAGTCCGCGCTATCGGCGCGCCAGATATCCGCGCGCGGCGGAGACGTGGAGTGCGTGGTGCGCGGGGACCGGGTGGGGCTTGGCGGCTACGCGGTGACGTACCTCGTGGGCGAGATCGATCTGTAGTCGGGCAGGGCGGGGGGTGGCGGCCCTTGCAACGCTTCAATAATCGATCTACAGTGCGCGTATGAATAAGGATGCGGCCGTCGCGCTGCTGGAATCGCTGGCCTCGGGCGTGCGCCTGGATGTGTACCGCCTGCTCGTGCGCAAGGGCCCGGAGGGGCTCGTGGCGAGCGAGATCGCGGCGGCCCTGGATCTGCCGCCGACGAACCTCTCGTTCCACTTCAAGGCGCTCGTGCAGGCGGGCCTGCTCACGGTCAAGCAGGAGGGGCGTTTTCAGCGTTACCGGCCGAATCTCCCGCTCATGCGCGACTTGGTCGCCTATCTGACCGAGGAATGTTGTGCCGGTCATCCGGAATGCTGCGTGGACCTCTTGCCTGTGACCACCGGCGCTTAAGCCTTTTCCCAACCCTATGGAGAGCGGTACGCCCACCATGAACGTGCTTTTTCTGTGCACCGGCAACTCTTGTCGCTCGATTCTGGCGGAGGCCCTGTTCAACCATCGGGCGCCGGCGGGCTGGAATGCCATGAGCGCGGGGAGTCGGCCGACCGGAAAGGTCCATCCGCGTTCCCTGGCGCTTCTGGCCCGCGAAGGGATATCCACGGACGGGCTCTACAGCAAGTCGTGGGAGGACCTGCCGCGCGTCCCGGACGTGGTCATCACGGTCTGTTCGAATGCCGCCGGCGAGACCTGTCCGGCCTACCTGGGTCCGGTTCTGCGCAGTCATTGGGGCGTGGAAGACCCCGCGCATGCCACTGGCAGCGATGAGGAGATCGACGCGGCCTTCATGTCGGCCTACCGGATCTTGCGCGCGCGCGTGGAGGCCTTTCGCGCCCTTGCGCTTGCCGATCTCCCATCCGACCGCGATCGCTTGAAGGTCGCGCTCGATCGCATCGGGGGACTGCTCCCGTGAATGCGCCATGAATTTCTGGTCCTGGAGGATAAGCCATGAGCACCATCCGTGTATTCGATCCGGCCCTTTGCTGCGCGACCGGCGTGTGCGGTGTCGACGTTGATCAGGCCTTGCTGCAATTTGCCGCGGACGTCGACTGGGCCAGACAACGTGGTGCTGACATCGAGCGCATGAATCTCGCCCAGGAGCCGCTGGTCTTTGCCCAAGACGCGACTGTCAGCGCCTTTCTGGAGCGCTCCGGTCAGGAGGGTCTGCCCTTGATACTCATCGGTGATCAGGTGGTCATGGCGGGACGTTACCCGAGCCGCGCGGAGCTCGCGCGTTGGGCGCATATCCCTGAACCCGCGACCACGAACCCCGCGGGCGGCTGCTGTTCCGGTGGCCGCTGCTGCTGAACGCGGAGCGGGGATGAAGTTTCTTGAGCGGCCATCCCGTTTCCTGTTCTTCACCGGCAAGGGGGGCGTCGGCAAGACCTCCATCGCCTGCGCCGCGGCCATGCGCTTGGCGGAAACCGGAAAGACCGTGCTTCTGGTCAGTACCGATCCGGCGTCCAATATCGGGCAGGTATTCGGCGCCGACATCGGCCATCACATCGTGCCGATCCCGGCCGTCGCGCGGCTTTCGGCCCTCGAGATCGATCCGGAAGCGGCGGCCGGGGCCTATCGCGAGCGCTTGATCGCCCCGGTCCGCGGCTTGCTCCCCGCGGGCGTGGTGAAGGGCATCGAGGAATCCTTGTCGGGGGCCTGCACGACCGAGATCGCCGCGTTCGATGAGTTCACGGCCTTGTTGACCGACGCGGCGCTCACCCGCGATTTTCAACACATCGTCTTCGATACCGCGCCCACCGGCCATACCATTCGCTTGCTGCAATTGCCCGGGGCCTGGAGCGGCTTTCTCGAGGCGGGTCGCGGGGACGCATCGTGCCTGGGTCCGCTGGCGGGCCTCGATAAACAGCGCGCGCAGTATCGGGCGGCGGTGGAGGCGCTGGCGGATCCAGGGCGGACGCGCCTGGTGCTGGTGGCGCGCGCCCAGCAGGGCGCCTTGCAGGAGGTGGCGCGCACGCGCCAGGAGTTGGCGGCGCTTGGCCTGTCGCGACAGTACCTGGTGGTCAACGGCGTGCTGCCCGCCGCCGAGGCCGAGGCTGATGCCCTGGCTTGCGCCATCCACCGACGCGAGCAGGCGGCGCTCGCGACGATCCCCGAGGCCCTGCGGGATCTGCCGCGCGACGAGATAGCCCTCATGCCCTTCAATCTGGTGGGTCTGGAGGCATTACAAAGGCTTCTTGCGCCGCCCTCATCACGGCCGGTGGCGCCGGTCAAGGCGCCCGAGGAACGGGAACTGCCGTCGCTTGCCGCCCTGGTGGATGATATCGCCGCGGACGGACCCGGCTTGATCCTTTTGATGGGCAAGGGCGGCGTGGGCAAGACCACGCTCGCGGCGGCCATGGCCGTGGCGCTGGCCGCTCGCGGTCTGCCGGTGCACCTCACCACATCCGATCCCGCCGCCCACCTGCTTGAGGCCCTGGACGGCGCGCCGGAAGGGCTTGGCGTGAGCCGCATCGATCCGCGCGTCGAGACCGAGCGCTACCGCCGGCATGTGCTGGAGACCAGGGGCGCAAAGCTCGATGCCGAGGGCCGCATGCTTCTGGAAGAGGACTTGCGGTCACCCTGCACGGAGGAGATCGCGGTGTTTCAGGCGTTCTCGCGCGTCATCCGCGAGGCCGACACATCCTTGATCGTGATGGATACCGCGCCCACCGGCCACACCTTGTTGCTCCTCGACGCGGCCGGCGCGTATCACCGCGAGGTCGCGCGGCAAAAGGGCTCGGGCGCGCCGTCTGCCACGACACCCATGATGCGGTTGCAAGACCCCAGGCGGACCAAGGTCCTCCTGGTCACTCTCGCGGAGACCACGCCGGTACTCGAGGCCGCGCAATTGCAGCGTGACCTGCGGCGCGCCGGCATCGAGCCGTGGGGGTGGGTGATCAACATGAGCGTGGCCGCGAGCCTTCCCCATTCGCCGCTCCTTCAGGAGCGCGCGCGTCATGAATGGCGCGAAATCGAGGCCGTGGCAAGCGGCCACGCCACGCGCGTCGCCATCGTCCCGCTCCTCAAAGACGAGCCCATCGGTCAGGGCCGGTTGTTGGCGCTCTGCCGGGTGTCGGATTCGGCCACGCATCCGTGAAGCCCCTGGGGCGGCGTTCGCTCAGCCCGCGCAGCACGACAACTGCCGCACGTCTTTCGTGAAGGTCTGCGCGCAGAGCTTGAGGCCCTCGGCCATGGTGAGGTAAGGGAAGAGCTGATCGGCCAGCTCGCCTACCGTCATGCGCCGGCTTATGGCGATCGCCGCCGTCTGTATGACCTCGCCGGCCTCGGCCGCCAATATCTGGGCCCCCATGATCCTCCCCGACCGATGTTCGGCCACCAGCCGGATGAAGCCTTGCGTGTCGAAGTTGGCGAGCGCGCGCGGCACGTTTTCCAGCGCCAGCGTCCGCGTGTCCACGGAGAGCCCGTGGGCGCGCGCGGCCTCTTCCGTAAGGCCCACGGTGGCGACCTGGGGGTCGGTGAAGACCACGCTTGGCATGACGCCAAGATCGAGGCTTGCGTTGCCGCCCATCATGTTGATGGCGGCGCGAGTGCCCGCGGCGGCGGCGACATAGACGAATTGGGGGAGGGTGCAGCAGTCCCCGGCGGCGTAGATGTGGGGTGCGCTGGTGCGCAGCCGATCGTCCACCACGATGGCCCCGCGATCGTCCACCCGTATGCCGGCTTGCAAAAGCCCCAGACGGTGAGTGTTCGGCGCGCGGCCGGCCGCCACCAGCAAGCGGTCCCCATCGATGGTCCCGCGGGACGTGGCGAGGGTGAAGACGCCATCGTGATGGCGGACGTGGCGCACGGCGGTGTCGGTCATGACGCGTATCCCTTCTTCCTCGAAGGCCGCCTGCAGGCCCGCCCCCACATCCGTATCCTCGCGCGACAAGAGGCGGCTGCGGGCGAGGATGGTGACCTCCGACCCCAGCCGCCGGAAGGCCTGCGCCAATTCCACGGCGACCACGGATGCCCCCAGAACCAGCAGCCTATGTGGCGTCTCGGTGGTCGCCAGGGCCTCGGTCGAGGTCCAGTATGGGGTGTCGGCCAATCCGGGCGTGTCGGGAATGACGGGCACGGCGCCGGTGGCGATCAGGAAGCGATCGGCGGTGAGGGATTCCTCGGCGCCCGTGGCATCGAGCAGGCCGAGCGTGCGGGCATCGAGGAAGCGCGCGTACGCAGGCCTCAGGCTGATCGCGGGATGACTCTCCACGACGCGCTCGTACTTGGCCTGCCGCAGGGCCTCGACGCGCGCCTGCTGCTGGCAGGCCAGTTTGGCGCGATCCACCACGGGCGCATGGGCCCGCAGGCCCTGGAAGCGCGGGGCCGCCTGGGCATGGGCCGCGTGGGCTGCGCGGATCAGGATCTTCGAGGGCACGCAGCCGACATTGACACACGTGCCGCCAATGACCGAATGGCCCTCGATCACGGTCACGCGCGCCCCTTCCTCGGCGGCGCGTATGGCGCAGGCGAACGCCGCCGAGCCGCCCCCCATGATCGCGACATGCAGGCCCTTGCCGCCCCCCTTTCGCCGGACCGGTGAGCGGGCGACGCCGCTCAGGGATGCGCCATAGCCGGCCGCGCGTATCGCCTGGACGACCTCGGGCAGCGTGGCGCGCCCCAGGTCCTCGATGATGGCCGCCGCTTGCGGATAGGAGACCCGGGCCTTCACGCCGGCCAAGGCCGCAAGCCCCCGCTCGATGCGCGCCGCGCATTGATCGCCGCTCATGCCCGTCACGGGGATTTGAATGTTCTCATTGGCCATGATGACTGTCCCACCCACCGGATTTTCGGTGGGACGAGTCTAGAAGCCGTACCTTGGTACAGGGTCAATGGGGGCGCCGCGCCGGTCCCCCGGGCGCGCTGCGGGGGAGGGGTGATGCGTTCATGGCGCCCGCATCAACGACCCTTTGGCGACGTCCGGGAGGTGTCTCATGGCCCGGCGGCACCCGCGCGCATCGCCGGGGTTGTGCGCCCCGTTACTATCTTCCCGCCTCTACAATAGAGGCACGGCCAGTCCGGCCCGGCATGATTGCCCCCCCATGAATCCCATGGGGCGCCAATAGGCCTTGAGCGGCTTAATGAACCTCTTTAATAAACATTATTGTATGCGCATCTCCTCATGTTATTCCGGAGATGAAGAAAGGGGCGCCGACGGCGTATCCCGGAACAGCCGGCGGTAGAGGACGAGATAGATCGCCTGGAAGCCGCCGGCGACGAAGAAGGGGAGCGCCAGGAACCCGGCATGATAGAGGAGGCCGGCAAACACCGGCCCGATGGCGCGCGGCACCTGGATCGAGACATTGTTGAGGCTCGCGGCAAGCCCCCGGCGATGGCCTCGCACGAGACCGAGGTTGAGCGCCTGACGGGCGCCGGCCGTGCCGCGGTTGAGGGCCGAGCGGAGGATGTACAGGAGGGCCGCGATCGGGAAGGACGGCGAAAGCGGGAGCACGAGGAGCACCGCAAGTCCCAGATAACGCATGGCCAGGACCGATTTCACGACCCCATAGCGGCGGGTCAGGCGGCCCACCAGGAGCGACGATATGGCCGTGACGATGAGCGCCACGCCCATGATCGGTCCGATGCTCAAGGGCCCGTGGTGGAAGCGGATGGCAAACCAGTAGGCCATCAAGGGCCCCAGGAAGCCGATGCCAATCCCGTTTAGCGCATTGATCCCGAAGAGCTTGAGCAGCTTGCGGTTCTCGGCGCGCGTCATGGCATCGGCCGTGGCCCGGGCGTCGGTATCCGGTTCGGGGGCAGGCGCCGGCCGTGCCGCCTCGGGGATGGCGCGTAGCAGCATGAGCGCGAGCAGGGCCCCCATGAGCACCAAAAGGAACAGCGGACGATAGGCCGGCGGTCCCGGGAGGAGGGTTCCCAGGAAGGAGGGCAGCGTGGCGAGCAGGGCCCCCAGCGCCATCCCTAAAAATCCCATGGCCGTGTTCAGGCTGTAGACCGCCGCGCGGTCCCGGGCCTCGACCAGTTCGGAAAGCCAGGCGAGCTCGACGGGCGCAAATGGGCCCGCGCCCCCGTTCAAGCCATGACCAAAGCCGCCGAGAATGGCGGCGATCGCGAGCACGGCGCTGTGCGAATCCGCGAGCGCCATGAGGGCCGCGGCCACCTGGACCCACTCGTAGGCCTGCAAAAAGGTCTTGCGCCCGCGCGTGTCGGATAATGGCCCGACGAACAGCGCCAGTGTCGCCGATACCAGCAACGCCACCATGAAAAGCCCGCCGATCACGGGGGCCGACCAGTGGAGCGCGTGAAGATAGAGCGCGAAGTCCACGACGAGCGCCCCTTGGCCGACGCTGCGCGTGGCCCGAATAACGATCAAAAGCCGCGCTTCGCGCGTGAGTCGCGCGTACTTCATGGAAAAACTCACCCTCTAATAGATTGTGTAAAGTCCGGTTCTTACAGCAATGTCTTCATGTTAATTCTTAAAATTATCCGCCGGTCTTCGCAAACGCCGGGGTCGCTCGAGGGCCAGGCACGGTCAGTCGAGACCGAAGAGGTGCCTCAGGCGCGGCAGTTGCTCCTGAGCAGTTCCATAGAACACCTGTCCCTCGTAGACCGTGATGGGGGCGATGCGCACTCCGAATTCGGCCTTGGCCTTGTCCGCGGCCCCGGCTTGGCTCAAATCGTGTTCCGTAAACGCCAAGCCGCGGGCCGCAAACCATGTCTTCAGCGCGGCGCAGTCCGGGCATCCGGGACTTGTGTAGAGATGAATCGTATTGGGCAAGGGTTTCTCCGCGCGCCAAGCACCGACCCGCAATGGGTCGGGAAGGCGGTGGCATGCGGGGCGCGATGGTGATCGAAGACCCACGACACCCGCGGGCATTCTGGCGCCCACGGCCTCTTGGCAAAACCGCCTTTAGGCGGGCTGGCGCTGAAAGAGTCCTCGCCACCAGCGCTTGCGGCTCTCCGGCAAGGGCCTGGGGTCAGCCAGCGTTTCAGGGGGCATGCGCGTCAATAACCACCCCGGCAAGGTCTTCATGCCGGAGCTGCCGCACGAGCTCCCCAGATTGTGGGGGTCGAA
>DAHWGZ010000249.1 GCA_027335965.1 Acidiferrobacter sp. | reverse complement strand
TGCTGATGAGCGGCGCCTGGGGCGAGGGTAACGTGACGCCGGCGGCCGAGTTCAACGCCTGGAGCGACCCCGAGGCGCTATCGGTTCTGCTTGCCGCCGGGCGTCCGCTGACCCTCGCGCCGCTCGATCTCACCCATCAGGCGCTGGTGACACCTTCGCGTCTTGCACATCTCCGCGCCGCCGGGGCGGGGACGGCGCTTGCCACCGCCTGCGACATTCTCGCCGCACTGCCGCCGCAGCCGACCCTCCCCGGCCGCCCGCTGCATGACCCCTGCGCCATCGCCTGGCTGCTGCGCCCGGATTTGTTCACCGCCCGGCCGGCCCGCGTCGCCGTCTCCTGCGCCGAGGGGGCGACACGGGGACAGACGACGATCGCGCCCGCGCCGGAAGAGACCGCCAATGCCCTGGTTTTGGCGACGCTGGACGCGGAGGGATTTTTCGCGCTGCTCGGCGAGCGGCTTTCACGCCTGCCGTGAGAAAACGTTTTCTCAGTCACGGCGAGGCAGACATCCCGCGCCGGGGTTGTGGGGCAGGTCAAGTTTCGAGTTCGGGCCGAGTCGGACGCTCGACTGGCTGCCTTCGAATCCCGAGATATGCCCATCCCGGCATGGTTTCAGTAAGCGGCGGTTAGGCTTCCGGCCACCCATCTGGCAGACTGAATATCTCGCCCATCGACTGGCCGGCGGTAATATGGCAGCGCCCCTGCTGGGGTTGAATATCGTCCACGCCTAGATCGAAGAATGGTATTGGCGCCGTCGCCCAAGGATTGCGGATCAGCCGTCCGCGCCGACGGGCGAAATCCCATGGGTCGATCCGTTCGGTGGAGAGAACGGCGCTGAGACCTTGGTGCCGGGCACCTCCAGGCCCGTGCCAGATGCCATCCGGATTGCGGCTCTCCCGAAAGGTCTCCTTCCCCGCTGTCTGTTCCACCACGGTGCAAGTTGAGCCGAACAGCGCATCGAACGCGTCGTCTTGGCGGGCGAACCGGTCGAGTGCGTTGACAGCGACCACGTAGGGATGGTCAAGCCTACCATAACGATTGGCCTTATTTTTCAACGCGCTTTTCAGATCGTCATCGACCGTCACTTGCCTTGGAGGGATGGACTGAACGCCGATGGCGCGCCCAGGATTCTGGCGCGGGAATGCTTTTATGATGAACGTCGCCCCATGCTCGTTATGCGTGAAGGATGGGGCGTTCATTGTGCTATCGCCGTTGGGCAAAGCATCAATCCACGCCTGCAACTTTTTTATCATCGCATTGATCTGTATCATCTCGGTCGGAAGACCGAAGACTCTCAACTCGAGGAAATGACGCGGTGAGTTGACCTTATCGATTGCGGCTCGCACCTGGTTCAGCCTCTTTTGCGCGGCAACCTCACTCTGCGACCGTCCCGTCGCGAGGACGCATTCCAGGTACAGGCGATGGCCCTCCTTCGTCTTAACCAGGAAGTCAGGAGATTTGTCCGTGTGGGACAGTTTCGGCTCAATTGCAAGAATTTGGTGTCCGCGAACGAGTAAAAGTTCATGGACAAACAGTTCGAAAAACGCGCTGCGGTGCTGGTCGTCGATACTGGAGCGAAGACGGGAGATCAGAGCGCCGCGGTGGTTCGCAGAATAGCGGGTGAGCCATTTCTCGGCCAATTGACGCACGCGCGCGGCCTCAGGCCGCCCGGAGCGGTTCAGGTAGCAGAACAAAGCCTCGTGCTCGTTATGTGGGGCCATGTCGGGCCGCGGGATATCGTCGAACAGCATGGCGTGATATTAGCACAAGGTCATGCGGCTCGTAGCCAAATCTCTGCATCGGACGCTAAACACGCCAAAGCGGGCCATCGCCCCCGCCCGCCCGCCCCCGCCCAAATTGACTTCGCGGGGCCGCGCGGC
>DAHWGZ010000248.1 GCA_027335965.1 Acidiferrobacter sp. | reverse complement strand
TCGTCACCGTAAAGGTCGGGGCATCCTCTTCGGCGGAGGTGCGGCAGGTGTTGCGCACGATGGTGGCGAGCTCCGTGAGGAGTGTGTGGAAGCTGTGGATCGGCGTCCCGTCCTCGTGGTGCCGCCGTGCGACCTTCGCCTTCGCTTTGGCCGAGCGTTCGGCCGGCGCCACTGGATCCCGGGTGGCCTTGGCCGCTTGATCCTCGTCAGCAAAGAGCAATTCGCGCCAGGCCTCTTTCAGATGCCACTCGACATAGTAGGCGAGCATGCAGAGGAAGATGTGGGCACGAACCCTATCGCTCAAACGGTGATGGATGGGGCGGACCTTGAGATCGACGGTCTTCATCGACCGAAACGCGCGCTCGACCTGCGAGAGGGATTTGTAATGGCGCACGCAGCTTGCACTATCGAGACGTTCCGGTGTGACCGAGGTGCGGATGATATAAATGCCATCGAGGGCCGCCTCCGCGGCGATGGCATCCTCCTTACGGGCAAAGGTGAGGCTCGTGTCGGTGAGCGTGAGGGTGAAGTGCTTGGCCATCTTGTAGCGGTTGATCACGCGACCGACCGCAAGCCCGATTTTATCCTGCCCCTTCAGGCGTCTGGCTGTGATGCGGGCTGTTATCTTGGCCAGATCGTCTTCGGTTGCCTGTAAGAGCTCGGCGCGCTTATGACCCCTCAGCTTGGCAAGCTCGGGGTTACGGCAGGCCACGAGCCGCTCGCCCGGATAGTCGGGGTGCTGGAACTCGACCAAGTTGCGTTCATCAAAGAGATCGGGCTGGATCGTCTTATCGTCTACGAGTGCGCGGATCGAGGCGCTTTTTAAGGCCGTGATCCAGTCGATGCCACCTTGGTCGCGGAGGGTCGCAATCGCCGTACTACTGATCATGCCGCGGTCGCCTACCATCACAAACTGTGTGATGCCAAAGTCCTCCTTGAGGCGGGTGATCTCAGGCATCAGCGTCACCGGATCGGCGGTGTTCCCCTCATGCACGGTGACCGCCACGGGACAGCCCCGGTCATCGGTCATGAGCCCATAGTTCACCTGCAAGGTCCCGCGGCGGCCGTCGCGGCTATACCCTCGACGCGCGAGCGGACAGGTCGTGCCCTCGAAGTAGCTGGAACTCAAGTCATAGAGCACCAGGCCATCGGCCTTCAGATGGCGGGCCGCCAACTTCTTCTGGATGCGGTCCTGACGGGCTAAGAGCCAGTCCATGGCGGCATAACAGTCCTGCTCATCGGCCTCGGTGACACCAAAGGTGTCGGCCAGAGTCGTGGCCGCCCAGGAGCGGGTCGTGGCGAGTTTGGTTTGGGGGCCCACGATCCGTGCGGCGATCAGGGCGAGTACGAGATCCCGCTCACGACAGGGCTTGCCCGCGATCACCCCCGGCAGCCCCAGACGCTCCATCATCCGGTGTACCGCCTCCACATGCCCGTGGGGTTGTGAGCGCAGCACCGTGAAGGCCTCCCCCAACGGCACGAAGGTCTCGCCCTTCAAGCTGCGGTCGATGATCGCGATGAGCGGTTCCGGCAGGTGCGAGAGATTGCTCAATGTCTCGTTGCGGACCTTACCCCCTTCCCGGTAGCTGCGCCGCAGCAGATGGGAATGGTAGACCCGGCCCTTATAGTGGCGTGTCGTTGTGACTACGTAGGCGGCACCAGTACGTTTTGGCATAGGTTATATATACGCCATATCCACGCGTATGTCAACATACTACGCTACATATTAGTGACTACACATCAACCCCCAAAAATCCCCCCAAATCCCAGAAAACCCCTGGAAGCACAGCACCTTGCGTGGAAGAGACGTTACTATGGCGGGGGCAAGTTCAGCCTAAAGAAACTACAGGAATGGGCGAAGACCCAGCGCCGTGTTGTTGACGTCGAGTTGGTGCTTGAGACTCTCCAACGGCTCGCTGATTGGCCCGAG
>DAHWGZ010000247.1 GCA_027335965.1 Acidiferrobacter sp. | reverse complement strand
CGGGGCTCATGGGCAACTTGGCCGCGCGCTGGTACGGACCCTTGCCGGGCTGGGTCCCGTGCATGCCTTGAGTCACGCGGATTGCGATGTTGGGGACGAGGCGGCGGTGCATGCCACGGTGCGGCGCCTGCGTCCTGGGGTCATCGTGAATGCCGCTGCCTATACGGCCGTCGACCGGGCCGAGACGGAGCGCGCTGCGGCGCTGCGCATCAATGCTGAGGCCCCCGGGTATCTCGCCGATGCGGCCTTGTCCGTCGGGGCATGGCTTGTGCACTACTCGACCGATTATGTCTTCGATGGGGCGGCGGGGCGTGCCTATCGGGAGGACGATGCCACGGCCCCCCTCAATGTCTACGGACAGACCAAGCGCCTGGGCGAGGAGGCGGTGCTGGCGCGCCCGCTTACGGCCTTTGTCCTGCGCACGGCCTGGCTCTATGATCGCGAGGGCCGAAACTTCCTGACGACCGTTCAGCGCTTGGCCGCGAACGGGCCGCTGCGCATCGTCGCCGACCAGTATGGGAGTCCGACGCCGGTCACGGTGCTGGCGCATGTCACGCGCGCCATCCTTATGCATCCGCGGGCCGCGGACTGCGCCGGGCTTTATCATGCGGCGTGCGAAGGCGTGACGAGCTGGCATGGCTTTGCCGAGGCCATCGTGCGCTCGCTTGGGCTTGCGGTCGCGGTATCGCCGATTACGACGGCGGATTATCCGACCGCGGCGCGGCGGCCGGCCTACTCGGTCCTCGACGGCGCGCGCCTGAAGGAGCGCCTGGGGATCGGCCTGCCCTCATGGGATCGGGCGCTCGCCGAGCTGTTCGCGGGGGCGCCATGAACGTGCTTGCCGTCGAGACCGCGAGCGCGTTCGTGTCGGTGGCCGTGAAGATCGATGGCGTGATCCATGAGCGGGGGCTGCGCGATGGCGCGGCGCGCGCCGAGACCGTGCTCGATCTGCTGCGCGTGTTATGCGCCGATATCCGGTGTGATCTCGGCGCGATCGACGTGATCGCCTTCGGGCGCGGCCCCGGGTCGTTTACCGGTCTGCGCGTGGCGGCGGCCGTGGCCCAGGGGCTCGCCTATGCGCGCGACCTGCCGGTGGTGCCGGTCTCGTCGCTTGCCGCGCTGGCGCAAGAGGCCCCGGGGCGGCAGGTGTTGGCGGCCCTCGATGCGCGGCGCGACGAGGTCTATTACGGGTTCTACAGGCGCGAGGACACGGGTCTGGTCGTGGCCTGCGGGGAAGAACGCGTGGCCCCGCCGGGGCAGGTCATCTGTCCGGCGGGGACCGACTGCGCGGTTGGTAGCGGTATCGACCATTACGCGGACGGCTTTGGGGGGACATTGCCCAAGTTGCGTATCGCCGGCCGCTCGCCCACGGCGCGCGCGGTCCTGGCGCTGGCCGAGAAGGCCCATGAACGCGGGGCGTTCGTGCGCGCCTGCGCGGCGCTCCCGGTATATGTGCGCGACGACGTGGCGCAAGTCCGATCCTAGGCCTTCTGGAGGGACGATATGGATGCTGATCTCGATGCCCTGGAATTCGCCGCCATCCGGCGCCTCCTGGAGCGCTTGACGGCCACTCCCTACGGGGCGGATGCCGCTCGCGCGCTGGCGCCGGCCCCCGATATCGCCGCCGCCGGGGCCCTGCAGCGGGCCGTGACCGCCGCGCGGGGCGCCATCGAGCAGGGTGCCGCCGCCCTGCCGCGCGTGCCGGATATCCGCGCGGCATTACGTCAGGCGCGCTCGGAGCGCGCGGCGTTGCCCGGGACCGCGCTCGCCCATATCGCCCAACTGATGCGCGCGGGCACGACGTTTCGCGCCCTGCGGGCGCAGCATCCCGACCTGTACCCCGACGAAGGCCCCCTGGCGGGCGCGCCGACCTTGCTTGCGCGGCTCGATGCGGCGGTGACGGCCAATGGGCGCGTGCATGACACGGCGAGCCCGCGAC
>DAHWGZ010000246.1 GCA_027335965.1 Acidiferrobacter sp. | reverse complement strand
GTTCAGGACGCCAAGCGCGGCAAGGTCTTCACGAAGTTGATCCGCGAGATCACGATTGCCGCGCGCGTGGGGGGTGGCGACGTATCCCATAACCCGCGGCTGCGGCTTGCGATCGATCGGGCGTTGGGGCAAAACATGCCCAAGGACAACATCGAGCGGGCCGTAAAGCGCGGCACGGGCGAGCTGGAAGGCGCCCATTACGAGGAGATCCAGTACGAGGGTTACGGGCCGGCCGGCGCCGCCGTGCTGGTGGCGTGCACCACGGACAATCGCAATCGCACCGCGGGCGAAGTGCGGCACGCGTTCAGCAAGCATGGCGGGAACCTCGGCACGGAGGGCTCGGTCGCCTACCTGTTCGAGAAGCGCGGCGTGCTGATGTTCCCGGATGGCGACGAGGAGGCCTTGCTGGAGGCCGCGCTGGACGCCGGGGCGGACGACATCGCGGCGGTGCCGGACGAGGGGATCGAGGTCCTGACCGCGCCCGACAAGCTGATGGGCGTCCGCGAAGGGCTCGTGCAGCGTGGTTTCACGCCGTCTTCGGCGGAAATCGTGACTCGGCCGCTGACCGACGTGGCGCTGGCCGGCGAGGATGCCGAGCGGGTGATGAAACTTCTGGAGGCGCTGGAGGACCTCGATGACGTCCAGGTGGTCTATACGAACGCGGCCTTCATGGAGGAATCGGCTTAAGGGGGGCGCGTGATGCGCGTCTTGGGCGTGGACCCGGGGTCGCGGCGCACGGGGTTTGGCATCGTCGACGATCAAGGCGGGCGGCCGGCCTATGTGGCTTGTGGCGTGGTGGTCACGATATCCGGGACCATGGCCGAACGCCTGCACCGGATCTTCGCTGGGCTTACCGAGGTGGTCGAACACTACCGGCCGGACGCCTGCGCGGTGGAGAGGGTGTTTCTTGCCCGCAACCCCGATAGCGCCTTGAAGCTCGGCCAGGCGCGCGGGGCGGCGCTGGCCGCCCTCGCCGGCGCTGGCCTCGATGTCCACGAGTACACGGCCCTGCAGATCAAGAAGGCGACGGTGGGGGTGGGTCATGCCGATAAGGGCCAGGTGCAGCACATGATACGCGCTTTGTTGGGGTTGTCGGCGCGGCCCTCGGCGGATGCCGCCGATGCCCTGGCCTGCGCCCTCTGCCATCTGCATCAGAGCCAGGGCCTCCTGTCGCGGGCCCGGGCGGTCTCCTCATGATCGGTCGACTGCGCGGCGCGGTGATCGAGCGTAGTCCCCCTCAAGTGCTTTTCGAGGTCCAGGGGGTGGCCTACGAGGTGGATCTTCCGCTCTCGACCTTCGGCGAATTGCCGGCGACCGGCGAAGTGGTGTTGTATACGCATCTCGTGGTCCGCGAGGACGCGCATCTCCTGTATGGATTCCTCACGGCCGAGCGACGCGCCTGGTTCCGGCTGCTCCTGAAGGTCAATGGTGTCGGCCCACGCGTGGCCCTGGCGCTCTTGTCGGGACTCACCGACGAGGAGTTGGGGGCGTGCGTGCACGACGGGAATGTGGCGCGGCTCACGCGCGTGCCGGGGATCGGCCGCAAGACCGCCGAGCGCCTGCTCGTGGAATTGAGCGGCAAGGTCCCCTCCGGCGGACGAACGGCGATGAGTTGCCGCGATGAGGCGGTCAGCGCACTGCAGACCCTCGGTTACAATGAACGCGAGGCGCAGGCCGCCGTGGAGCGGGCGGAGAAGGTCGCGGGGCCGGCGGCTTCGGGCGAGACACTGATCCGCGAGGCGCTCAGGGGAATGGTGCGATGATCGAAACCGAACGACTGGTCTCGCTCGACGGGTCCGCGCAGGAGCGCGCCCAGGAAGTCCGCCTGCGCCCGCAGCGCCTGGCCGATTACATCGGGCAGACGCGCCTTCGGGAAAAGCTCGAGATCTTCCTGGCGGCCGCCCGCGGCCGCCAGGAGTCGTTGGATCACGTCCTGCTCTTTGGTCCGCCGGGGCTTGGCAAGACCACCCTCGCGCACATCATTG
>DAHWGZ010000245.1 GCA_027335965.1 Acidiferrobacter sp. | reverse complement strand
CCGGCCTCGTAATAGAGGCGCTCGGCAAAGCCCCGCCACTGTTCGTCATCCGGGGGGCTTGCGCAAAACATCGTGCAGGCCTCGTGCATGAGCGCCCGGAACTGGTCGTGCGACAAGGGTCTGCGGCTCGCGCCCAGGATCGCGAAGCCCTTGGGGAGCAGGCCCTTGGCGTGGAGCCGAAAGAGCGCCGGCACGAGTTTGCGCCGGGCGAGATCGCCGGTGGCTCCAAATATGAGGAGTACGCAGGATTGTGGGACTTCTGTCATGGCTTGACCTCTGCCTTGGACGCCAGGGGCGCCTGGCAAGACGCCGCGTCCGGGTTCTCGTTGTGGATGGCCGGGCACCGTGCCCGGCCCGCGGGTCGCGCGTCACCGGCTGGGCGCATCACCACCCCCGATCCAGCGGCTCGTCCGATCTAGCGCCCATGGGCCTCGGCCCGCATGGGCGGCGGGGAAGCACCCCTCCCGGAACCATAGAGCAGCCTCGCGCCCCCGTCGAGGGTCTGGCGCGGGTGCTGCAAATCGGCGCGCTATCGGGTACATTGCCGACTTTAGCTTTGGGGCCATGCATGCGCGACTTCAAGATTGCACCTTCGATTCTTTCAGCCGACTTCGCCCGTCTCGGCGAGGAGGTCCATTCCGTGCTGGCGGCGGGCGCGGACATCGTCCACTTCGATGTCATGGACAACCATTATGTGCCTAACCTGACGATAGGCCCACTGGTGTGCGAGGCCCTGCGCAAGAACGGGGTCAAGGCCGACATCGATGTGCATCTCATGGTCAAGCCCGTCGATCGCCTCATCCCGGATTTCGTGAAGGCCGGGGCGACCTACATCACCTTCCATCCCGAGGCGAGCGAGCACATAGACCGCTCCCTGAGCCTCATCAAGGACAGCGGCTGCCGGTGTGGTCTCGTATTCAACCCCGCGACGCCCCTTTCCTATCTGGATTATGTCATGGACAAGGTCGATATGATCCTGATCATGTCGGTCAACCCCGGTTTCGGAGGCCAAAGCTTCATCCGTTCCTCGCTCGACAAGCTGCGCGCGGTGCGCGCGCGCATCGACGCCAGCGGACGTCCGATACGGCTCGAGATAGATGGCGGCGTGAAGATCGACAACATACGCGAGATCGCCGCCGCGGGCGCCGACACCTTCGTGGCCGGCTCCGCGATCTTCAGCACGCCCGACTACCGGGCCACCATCGACAAGATGCGCGAGGAGCTCGCGAAGGCATGACGACCTTCTCGCTGGCGGCTCTCCTGTTTGATCTGGACGGTACCTTGATCGATACCGCCCCCGATCTCGCCGATGCCGCCAATCACATGCTGACGAGGCTCGGGCGTCCGTCGCGCGACGAGGCGACCGTGAGCGGGTGGATCGGGGATGGGGTGCCGCGGCTCATCAAGAGGGCCTTGACGGGCGAACGCTTCGGCGAGCCCGAGGCGGCGCTCTTCGAGGAGGCGCAGGCCCTTTATGATGGCTACTACGAGGCCCATGTCGCGGATCGCAGCCGCCTGTATCCGGGCGTCGCTCGGACCCTGGCGGAGCTGCGCGCCGAGGGGTTTCGCATGGCCTGCGTCACCAACAAGGCCGGGCGCTTCGCGCGGCCCTTGTTGCAGGCCGTGGGTATCGCCGGCTACTTCGATGCCGTGCTTTGCGGCGACGAGCTTGCGCGCGTGAAGCCCGACCCCTTGCCGCTGGTGACGGCCTGCGAGCGCCTGGGCGTCGCCCGTGACGGCGTGGCGTTGGTGGGGGATTCCGGGAACGACATGCGCGCGGCGAAGGCCGCCGGCATGCCGGCCCTGGCGGTCGCCTACGGTTATCATCACGGCGTCGACCTCGTGGAGCTTGGCGCCGCGGCCGTGGTCCCGACGTTCGATGGCGTCCGGAATTTTCTTCGCTTCGAGGGGCGCTTCCTGTGCGCGAAGGCCCTGCCATGATAGGCCTCGGCCGTCGATGGCGCCTTAAGGGAACGATGACCATCCCGT
>DAHWGZ010000244.1 GCA_027335965.1 Acidiferrobacter sp. | reverse complement strand
GCCTGGCTCTCATGCGATCTCGGCAAGCTTGGCGAACTCCTTCAGGGCGAAGCCGGTGCCGAAGCGCCCACTGCCGGCGATGGAGATGTCGAGCGGTACATCGGGCTCCTTGAGCACCTCGCGCAGGCCGCCGACGACACATTTGATGAGGGCCGCCGTAAGCCCACGCGCCCGGAAGCGAACGACCACGATGTTCTCGCCTTTGCTGATTTCAACGCGTGGCCTGCGCGGCTTGCGTGATACCGGGCGGCGGCCATCGGAGACAACGAACATCATGGCCCCTGGTCATCAGCAGGGTGTGCGCATAAATGCGCCATTTCCCCGAGAAGGCAAATGGGGCGAGCCGGTATGCGTGGTTGATGAACCGCTATCGGCCGAATCACCGAATCCACGTCCCCAAGACCTGGGTGTTGCTATTCGCATCGGGAGGTGGACGCGGGTTCGCTCACATGTTCCGCTGGACGATGGGGATTTCCCCGCGTCCCGCCGGACGCGGCGCTGAAGCGTGGCGCGCATCAGCGCCGCGAGCTCCTTGCGGGACGAAACGGTCCTACCGGCACGGTAGGCGGGGCCGGGGCGCGCAGGACCGGCGCCCCGGGATCGGAGACCGCGCAGATGAGCCCGTTGCGATAGCGGGAGCGGGTGGCACTGAAGCCCTCCGAATGCCGGGGCGTGAAGGGCTTCTTCAACAAGGCCGCCGCGCTCACCTTGCGCAGGCGGAACGGACGCCAGAACGGAGGCGTGCGTCCCGACTCCGAGTATCCGCTGACTTGATAGCAGTCCACGATGATCTCACCGCTTGCATCCTCATACACGGCGTGCGGCTCCACCACCCGGACCTGGGTCTGATCGCGATAGCGCAATGCGCAGCAACGCCGGGACTCCACGGCTTCCTTGAAAACGCTCAAGACGTCTCCGGCCATACTCCCTCCCACGGTGGTTCCCGGATCGTTCCAGTAATCATAACGGCATGCGTCCGTGACTATGGCCCAAAACCCGCATGCGCGCAACGATCTACGGCAAAACGCGGGACCACCCAGGAGATGGCCGCCCCGCTCAGGATGCGTCGTGCGCGTCGTCGCCGGCGCCAAATACATAGCCCTGGAGCCGCCACTTGGCGGCCAGGGTCTCGACGGCGTTCTGGAACTCCTCGCTGCGCGAGGGATGATTGAAGCCCGTGCCGGCGATGCGCCGCAGCGCCCCGAGCGAGGGGCTTGCGGTGAGCATATGGATCAACTCCCCGGCATCCATACCCAGAACCTCACCTCCAAGGAGCGCGCCATTATCGAGATCGGCGATGAGCCGCACATAACCCTCCGGCTCATCCTGGCCAAGCGCCCGCGGCGAGGTCTCGAAGGCCGCGAACCCGACCCCGGGCTCGTGGCCCTCATCCTCGGCCTGTTCCTCGGTCAGCCCCACGCGCGCGAGCTCGATGGCGCTGTAGATCGCCTCGGGTACGCGCGCAAGGTCCCGCCTGTGACTCCCTGGCGCCAGGATATTGTCGATCGCCACCCCGGCCTCGTAGAGCGCGCGATTGGCGGTCATGGGGCCGCCCACGCAGTCTCCAATGGCGTAGATCGTGGCACCGGCCGCATGCATCCCGTCGTCGACGACGATGTGACCCCGGGCATCGAGGCGTGCGCCCGCGCGCGCCAGATCGAGGCTCTCGGTGACCGGCCGGCGGCCGGTGGCGAGCAACACCCAATCCGCCGTCATGGCCTCAGCGCCCGTGGTGGCAAGGGATACGCCGGTCTCGCTGGCGGTGAGCGCGCGTACCCCGGCACGGATCGGTACAAGCCCGGCGTCGGCCATGGCGGTCTTCAAGAGCTTCATGGCCGGCGTACTGAACTCGGGGCGCGCAAACGGATCCTGGCGCGCAAGCCACGTCACCTCGCGGCCGAAGGCCCGCAGGATATAGGCGAACTCGAGGGCCACCACCCCGCCCCCCACGATCACCACCCGCGCCCCTTCCGGCACCGGCTCGTCGAACAAGAGATCGCTG
>DAHWGZ010000243.1 GCA_027335965.1 Acidiferrobacter sp. | reverse complement strand
CATTGCCGGCCGTATGGCCGGCAATGCCGGCCGTATGGCCGGTCCACAAGCTTCACATCCGGCGGAACTCGCCGTAGGGCCGTTTAGGACGGCCAGACCATGCGCCAGAAGATTCCTGGCGGCATTCACATCCCGGTCGTGGACCCCTTTGTACGCCGGCAATCGATGGAGCCCCAGCACGAAATCTCTCCCCTTTGGATTTTTCCGAGCCTACGATGTTGTTCTCGGGAAACATAGGCGCGCTCGCGCTTTTGCTTCGTGAAACGGCCCGGTCGAGAAACAAAATACTTTAAGCAGGGCGGATACCTTTCGGGGGCTGATGCGCGGGGAATGCTCCGACAAGGAGCTCTTCTTCGGCATAGCCTCTTCCAACATGGCGGGCCTGGCAGACCGGGGGCGACCATGTATGAGTCTGAAGCCGGATCGGGTTTTGTTCATGATGGGGCGGCAGACCCGCGGGGGTGGGAGGCATCAGCGGGGGCCGCCGCGCGATGGCGCCGGCGCCTTGGGGGCTTGCGTGCTCGGGACAAGATGCGTGACGAGCGCCATGATGCCGTCGATGCGGACATCCGGATCGGTCCACTCCGCCTGAACGCGCAGGCCGTTGGGTCCGTCCAGGCGGTATTGCCGGGGCGCCGATTGCATGAGCGCGATGAGGTCTGCCGGGTCCAGGGCCGGGTTTGGCGTGAACTGGAGCCGCGCGCCCTTGGGGCCGGCATCGATGCGGGTGACGCCGAGCGGCCGCGCGAGGCGCCTGAGGCGCGCGAGGCGAAAGAGGCGGGTGGCGGCCTTAGGGGGGGTCCCGAAACGGTCCGTCAGCTCACCCACCAGGTCGTCCAGTTCCTCTTCGGATGCGGCGCTCGTGATGCGCTTGTAGAACACGAGCCGCTGGTGCGGATCGGGGCAATAGTCCTCGGGGAGCAGGGCCGGCACATGCAGCTCGATGTCGGTCGGGCGCGTGAAGAGCGCGGATTCGCCAAGCCCCTCGCGTCCGGCCTTCAGGGTCGCGACCGCGCGCTCCAGGAGTTCGCTGTAGAGGCTAAAGCCCACCTCGTTGATCTGTCCGCTTTGCGATTCCCCGAGCAGTTCGCCGGCCCCGCGGATCTCGAGATCGTGCGAGGCGAGCGCGAAGCCCACCCCGAGGTCTTCCAGGGAGGCGATCGCATCGAGGCGTTTGCGGGCGTCGGCGGTAAGCGCGCCGGGGTCGGGGGTCAGAAGATAGGCGTAGGCGCGATGGCGTGAACGGCCGACACGTCCGCGCAGCTGGTGGAGCTGGGCCAGACCGAAGCGGTCAGCCCTTTCGATGATAATGGTGTTGGCGGTCGGGACGTCGATGCCGGTCTCTATGATGGTGCTGCACAGCAGGATGTGAAAGCGCTGATGATAAAAGTCGAGCATGACGCGCTCGAGTTCGCGCTCCGGCATCTGCCCGTGGGCGACGCGGATGTCGATTTCCGGCAGCAAGGCCTTCAGTTCATGCTCGCGCCGCGCCATTGAGCGCACGTCGTTGTGCAGGAAGTAGACCTGACCGCCACGGCGTACTTCGCGCAGGCATGCCTCGCGGATCAGCGCCGTATCCCAGGGGGTCACGAAGGTCTTGATCGATAGCCGGTCCTGGGGTGGCGTGCCGATCAAGGACACGTCGCGTATCCCGGCGAGCGCCATGTTCAAGGTGCGCGGCAAGGGGGTCGCGGTCAGTGTCAAGATGTCGACGTGGGCGCGTAGCGCCTTCATGCGCTCCTTCTGCCGGACCCCGAAGCGATGCTCCTCGTCGACGATGACAAGTCCGAGCGCCTGGAAGCGCACGTCTTCTTGCAAGAGCCTGTGCGTTCCTATCACGATGTCGACGCGGCCGCTCTCGAGGCGGCGCAGGGCCTCCTCGATCTCCTGATGTGTGCGAAATCGCGACAAGAGTTCGATCTCCACAGGGAGATCGGCGAAGCGATCACGAAAGTTCTGGTAATGCTGCTGGGCAAGCAGCGTGGTGGGCACGAGGACCGCGACCTGTT
>DAHWGZ010000242.1 GCA_027335965.1 Acidiferrobacter sp. | reverse complement strand
GCTATGGCCACCACCCCGCGCTGTTGCAAGAAGCCCCGCAGGTCTCCCGTGCCACGGTAATTGCTGTAGCAGGCCGGCGCGTCGCGCACGACAAGGCCGGCGGCGTGGACGGCCGCCGCCTCCATGTCGTCGTCGTTGACGCCGGTGTTTCCGATGTGCGGGTAGGTCAGCGTGACGATCTGGCTGGCGTATGAGGGGTCCGAGAGGATCTCCTGGTAGCCGGTCATGGCGGTATTGAACACGACTTCGCCCTGGGACGCCCCCGCGGCCCCGATAGACTCCCCGACGAACACTGTGCCGTCGGCGAGAGCAAGCAATGCCGGTTGCGCCACGGTACCTCCCGCCTCAGGGTTTACATACAAAAGCGGGAGCCGCTCTTCGCCGCTCCCGCCCGGAAAACGAGTCATTCACAAGGATTTGTCGGGAGATTGTAACGAAATGGCCGCGCGAAATCAACGCAGACCCAGCACGTCCTGCATATCGTAGAGGCCCTGCGCGCGGCCCATCAGAAAACGCGCCGCGCGCAGGGCGCCCTCGGCGAACACCTCGCGGCTATCGGCGATGTGGGCGATCTCGAGACGCTCCGAGGGCAACGCCAGGTACACGCGATGCTCGCCCACGATCTCGCCTGCGCGAATGGCAGCGAAACCGATGCTGCCCGGGGCCCGCGGGGCGCGCTCCTGATGGCGGTCGTACACGGCCACGTCCGCCAGCCGCCGGCCACGGGCGGCGGCCGCCACCTCCCCCAGGCGCAGCGCCGTCCCCGAGGGGGCATCGACCTTGTGGCGGTGATGGGCCTCCAGGATCTCGATATCGGCCTCCGGCAGGGCGCGGGCGGCGATCTCCAGCAGGTGTAAAGCCAGGTTGACGCCCACGCTCATATTGGCGGCCACCACGAAACGGCCTTTGCCGGCCAGGGCCCGCAGCCCTTCGCTGACCGCCTCCGAAAGCCCGGTGGTGCCGATGACCGCGCCCTTTCCGAGCCGCGCGCAGATGTCCGCATAATGCGCGCTCGCCTCCGGACGCGTGAAATCGATCAGCACGTCGCAACCCGCGATCACCTCCTCGGGCCCATCCGATACCGGCACGCCGAAGGGCGCGCCGCCGATGAGCATCGCCGCATCCTGCCCGCAGGCGCCATCGCCGGCGCGCACGAGCGCCCCCGAGAGGCATGCGTCGGCCTGCCCACGCAACGCCGCGAGCACCGCCCGACCCATGCGACCGGTGGCGCCCGCCACGGCAATCCTCATGATTCCCCCTTGAAAGCCCGGCCCGCCCGTCTCATCGAGCGCGGACCCGGGATCGATCCCGCGGCGCTACCAGGCAATGTAGGCGTAGCCCTTATGCTGGAGCTCCATCAGGTCCGCGGCCCCCATCGGCACATAGGTGGCAAGCGGCAGCAGTGCCGTTTTCGTCAACTTCAATGTCCGCAGGGTGTTGCCGCAGCCATGAAACGCCACGCCATAGTCGTGAAGGCTCGCCACCCCCTCGCGGATGCCCTTCGCCACCGGTCGGACGGGCTTTTTCAAGACCACGCTGATCCCTTCGGCAAAGCAGGTTACCACGATATGGATGGAGCTCCCATAACGCCGCAGCATGGCCTGCACCGACGACAGGATATGCTGCTGATAGCCGTGATCCGCCTGATTCAGCTGGTAAACGATATGGTGGGTGGCCTTCTGGCCCGGAAAGGTCAGGTCGAGGCTGTCCGCGGAACCGGCAAAGGCCGCGCCCGAGCCCATGGCCGCGGCCACGCCGCCGGCGGCCACGATGACGCGCCGGCGCGCCGGATTGAACGTACGTTTATCCCCCATAGCGAACCCCTCGTTGCGGTAATGCTGGAGAGACGGCCGCCGCCCGGTTTTATTCCCCGGAACTGCGCGCCTTGGGCTCGAAGAAGCCCCGCAACTTGTCGAGCCATGAGTGCTCGACCGGGTTGTGGCGTTCCCCGCCCTCGCGCACCGAGGCGTCAAAAGACTCGAGGAGCTCGCGCTGGGCGCGCGTCAGCTTGACCGGCGTCTCCACCGTGATCTGGCAGAAGAGGTCGCC
>DAHWGZ010000241.1 GCA_027335965.1 Acidiferrobacter sp. | reverse complement strand
ATGTCCGTAACAGTTGCCACGGACTCGCATTATGTGATCTGTCCCAACATTGCGCAAGTTATTTATTCACAAGCCCTAAGGCCCGGGCTTCAGGCGCTGCGCCGTCTCCTCGGGACGCCGCCAATAACCGCGCATGACGTGGCTGCCCCGCACCACGAGCTCCCCCACGGAACCCGGCGGCAAGCGGCGGCCATCGGCGTCGATCAGGTAGACCTCCTGATTGGGCATGCCACGGCCCACGCTGGTGGGTCGCTTCTCGAGCTCTTCCGGCACCAGATAGGTCACGCGCTTGCACTCGGTCAGGCCATACATGGAAAAGATCCGCGCCTTGGGAAAACGCGCCCTCAGCCGCTTGATGTGCCCAGGCGGGAGGCTCGCCGCGGTATTGGTGATCGTGCGCACGGCCTTCCAGTCATAGGCGTCCAACATGCCCTCGCGTCCGAGCAGCAGCGAGAATATGGTCGGAACACCCGGCAATACCGTGACCCGCTCGCGCGCCATGACCTTCACGACCGCCGCCGGAAACGCAAATGATCGCTCCAAGATCACGCTGGCCCCGACCGCGAAGGCCATCAAAACCTGATAGAGCCCGTAATCGAAGGCGAGCGGCAGGCCGCATAGAATCCGATCGGCCGCCGTAAGACCGAGGTACCCAGACACCGACCGCGCCGCACTCACCATGTTGTGATGCGTCAACATCACGCCCTTGGGCGTGCCCGTGGAGCCGGAGGTATAGATGATCGCGGCAAGATCCTGATCGATCGTGCCCACCACCGGGCATGCGCCGACGGGCGCCACCTCGTCCATGACGCGCTCGCCGTCTCGCGCGTCGCCGCCGCTTACGATCACCGCCGGCGGTCTGTAAGTCTCCCAGGCGCTTTCGTAGACCCGCCGCAGATGGCTATCGCCGATGAACGCCGCAGCCTCCGAATCCTCAAGAATGAACGCGAGCTTATCGCACTTGGTGAGCGGATTGACCGGCACCATCACCGCGCCCGCCTTCAGGATCGCGTAAAGCGCGACGACCGCCGCCACCGAATTGTCCATGAACACCGCGACGCGATCGCCGCGTCCCACACCGTCTTCCGCCAACGCCGCCGCCAGCGCATCGCTACGCCGATCGACTTCGCGGTAACTGGCCCGCGCCCCCGCCGACACCAGCGCCTGCGCGTCTGGTTTCTCCGCGGCCCTTCTTACAAATGCATCCTGCAACAGCATCCCTGCCCCCAATTCAGCCTGTCCGCACGTCCGGCAGCTCATCCACCATGCACGCCCCGGAGGCATCGCCCTCCACGAACTGCTCATGAAGCAGCATCGTGGAATACATGCCCACGAAGGCCATATTGTCCGCAAAACCGATCGCCTTTCCCTGGCGGCACTTCTCGAACAGCTTACCGGCGGCCTCAGCATCGAAGTATCCGACTTCCAGGAGCCGCTTTTTTTCAAAGGCGCGCGCCACGCCTTCGTCGGGGACCCCCTTATGGAAAAAGCTCGCGCTATCGGGGGCCCTGTAAGGCTGCTTCGGACGATCGCAGATCACATCGGGTATGCGTCCGCGCCCCAGGCGCTTTAGGATGTATTTCTCCTTCAGGCCCATGAGCTTGTAGCGCGCGGGTAGACGATTGGCGTACTCGATGACCTTGGTATCCAGAAAAGGCACGCGCGTTTCGACGCTATTGGCGAGCGCGACCCGATCTCCTTGCGAGCCGAGAAGGTAGCCCGACAACAAGGTGCGCGCCTCGATGCACTGGTCGACGCACAAGGCGTCCCAGGCGCCGTGATCGGCTGGCAGCAAGGCCCGCGCCTCCTCCATGTAGTCGAAATCCATGGCCGCCCTCAGATCCGGATGAAAAAATTGCAGGCTGCGCCGCGTCGTCTGCCACCTTGGCCAGTGCCCGAAACCCGGATATCCGGCCCGCTCGAGATCCTGCCCAAAGAACTTTTGCGCATAGGCCGCGGACGCCGCCGGATGAGCGCTCAGGTAGGGATAGAGGCGCGCAAGGAGCGCGGGCCGCATGCGCGATTGCGGCACGCGCGCCCAGAAACGGCGCACGCGCGCCTCGCGAAATATGTCATAACCGGCCAGCGTCTCATCG
>DAHWGZ010000240.1 GCA_027335965.1 Acidiferrobacter sp. | reverse complement strand
CGCCGTGACCAGATGGTCAGCCCAGAGATAGTAGGATTTTCCGGCGGCAAACCCGTCTCGCCTGGCGAGCGATCTGACGACGCTGGCGGGATTGCGCAGCGCCAGCACATAGCGGACAGCGAATGCGCCCTGCTCAAACACGCGTACCCAGAAGGGCAGCAACTTCGCGGTGCGCGGATCCTTGAATCCGAATCGCGCATGACGGGCGGCCTTGCGGTGCAACAAGGCAATCCCCGCCTGCACGTGACCCTGTGCCTCGAGGAGATCCGCCTCCTGCGGCCCGATTCTCGCGAGACTGTGCCAGACGCGCCCGCAGGTCATCAGCAAGGTCTCGTTAAACCGCACGATGTCCAGATCTTCCCAGAATCCCTTGTCGTTGACCCCGGGCTCAGGCGGCATGAGCACGTCACCAAGAGACACACCGGCCACCCCGAGGCCGCGGGTCATGGCGCTTGTGCCGCTCCTGTGCATGCCCAACACGACAATGAGATGTTGCCGGCCGTCAGACCCTGACATCCCGAATCCCTCCGCACGCGGGCGGCTTCGCCGCCGGGCCTCTGTCAGTCCGCATCCCACTGCGCCGTAATCTGCAGCTCGGACAATGATGCATCGGCTGCGTCGCTTGCGCGCGCAGCAGACGCCAGGCCGCGGAAACGACGCCGCGCGTTTCTCCACGCCACGAATCGACGGTACACTGTGAACCGGTTATGCGGTCTCCTCGCCCACATGCCGTCCCACGCCGCGAACTCCTCGGCCCTCTCGAGATCGCAATGGCGATTGGCGTCCCACCGTTCATGGTAGCTGATCTCCAGCCGTCGGAATCCCCGACGGCGCAGGAGCGCGGCAAGACCCTCGGCCGTGAAGTGATAGATATGGATGAGCGGGGGCTGCGCCCAGACCCACCGCATGCCCCGCTCCCGGTATCCCGCGCTCCTGTAGTTGGGCACCGCGATGATCAGGTTGCCGCCAGGCTTCAGGAAGGCGCGCATCTGCAGAATCAGGCCATCGATGTCGTTTGCATGTTCCAGAACATGGAGCGCCACGACGGTATCGAACTTGCTGCCGGGTGCCAGACCGCCATGGGGCGCATAGGCATCCAGGGTCACGCTCACATGGCCCCTGGCGCGACAGATGGCGGAGAAGTAGCCAAGCCCTCCGCCAAAATCGAGAACCGAGGCGCCGAGCAGCGGTCGGTATTCCGCGTATCGCGCCGCCGCATCCCGCATCTTGGCCCGAAGATGATCGCGATACCACCGGTAGTCGAACATCTTCGCGTACAGGTCCCGCAAGACGCGATCGGTCGGCAATGGCACGGTAAACGCGCAGCCACACGACGGGCATTCGGCCAGCCGGTACAGAACTGACCCGAAAGGCCATACTTCCTCGCCTTTCAGGACACCGACTCCTGTCCCGCACACGCGGCAGACGGCCGCCGATTCCCCTTGTGCGCTATCGGGATGCGTCGCCATGCCAGACCCTGCTTTCGACATCACACTCCTTTCTGTCCCTTGCGTATCTTCGCGGCCAGCAGTCTGAGGGGTTTGGTGATCTGCATCGATCGGGAGTTCTCGTAGACCGCCACGAGGTGATTGAGCCGTTCGTTTTCCTCCAGAACGGCGGCATGGATCTCGGCCGGAACCCCGCCGTGGCCATGACCGGCATACCGACCCGCTTTGGCCCCTGCGCCCGCAAACCGGTAGGTGCGCTCGCTCGCATCCTCCAGGTACCAGGCGTATTCCTGCAGGGCGCCCGCCCATTCGGCATCGCGCCGAGCACTTCTCTGGATCACGCCGATGACCCGCCGCGCCGCCTCGATCGCGTCGCGGGTAGCCTCGAGACGGGCCCGCCCCTCATGACCACTCGGTTCGATATAGGTTCCTTCCGCCCATTCGTTCCATGAATGCAGGAACACGAACCGTTCTCCTTCGTGGTGATGACAATAGGTATCGACGATCGCGGATGTCAGCCATCGTCGATACGCGCCGTACCCCGTATGCCGGCACACGATGGCGCGCTCTTTGTACCGCGGCGCGTTGTCCCAAGGCGCCATGACGGTCTTCAGGCGTTTGTACGAAGGAAACGGCCGCACCCGGAAAAG
>DAHWGZ010000023.1 GCA_027335965.1 Acidiferrobacter sp. | reverse complement strand
CTGCTCGCCGTCATCCTGTTTTACCTGTGGACCGACTGGCAACAGTGGCACGTTCCCGTGAACCATCCGGTGGCTACCACGAGCGCCTTGCCCATAGCCCCCGGCCAGGCCGCGCCCCCGAGCGCCCCGGTCGCGGCCGCGCCCCCCGCGCCCGCGCGCACCGTTGCCCCCGCGATGACTCACGCCGCCTCGCTGGTGGTGAAGACCCGCGTCCTGACCGCCACCCTCGACGCGCAGGGCGCCGACATCTCGCGCCTGGTCTTGCACGGCTATTTCGCCGACAAGAGCCATGCGAAACGCCCCTACGCCTTGCTGAAACCGAGCGGGCACAGGGTGTTCATCAACGAAAATGGCCTCCTCGGGCGCGTGCCGTTGCCGAACCACACCACCGTCTATACCACCCGCCACCCCGGTTCCCATGTCACGGCGGACGTGAAGCCCGTGCATATCCGATTCCGTTGGCGCAAGGGCGCGGTCCAGGTCGTGAAGACCTACACCTTCGCGCCCTCGAGTTACACGGTGCCGGTGCGCTACGCCGTAACCAATACCGGCTCCAAGCCGCTCACGGTGTATCTGTACAACCAGTTCGTCCATAGCCCGGCGCCCCCGTCGCACTTCCTGCACTCCGCCCCCATTTATGTCGGCGCGGCCTTCTATAGCCCCGCCCACAAATACCATAAGCTGCCATTCCCGCGCATGGTCAAGCACCCGCTGCACATGGCGGCGAGCGGCGGGTGGGTGGCGGTGTCGCAACACTACTTCCTGGGGGCGGCGATACCGGCTTCGGCGCAGCCGGCCATCTTCTATAGCTCGGTGCTCGCGGGGCCCCGCTACATCATCGGCTACAAGACCGCCCGCCCGGTGGTGGTGGCCCCCGGTCACACCGCCGTATTGAAGACCCGGCTCTTTCTCGGTCCCAAAAAACCGTCCGTATTGAGCCGCGTCGCCCCCGGCCTCCACCTCACCGTCGATTACGGCTGGCTCACAGTGCTTGCCCAACCCCTTTATTGGGTGCTCGCGCATATCGAGCGCGTGGTCGGCAACTGGGGCGTCTCCATCATCCTGCTCACCGTCCTTATCAAGGTGATCTTCTTTCCGCTGTCGGCGGCCAGCTTCAAGTCGATGGCCAAGATGCGCAAGCTCCAGCCGCGCATGGCCGCCTTGAAGGAGCGACACGGTTCCGACAAGACCGCGCTCCAGCAGGCCATGATGGAGCTTTATAAGACCGAGAAAATGAACCCGCTGGGCGGCTGTCTGCCGATGATCGTCCAGATCCCGGTCTTCATCGCCCTCTACTGGGTCTTGCTCGACAGCGTGGCGTTGCGTGACGCCCCCTTCATGCTGTGGATTCACAATCTCGCGGCGCCCGATCCGTATTTCGTGCTGCCCATCCTCATGGGGATCTCCATGCTCGTTCAGCAGATGCTGAACCCGGCCATGATGGATCCCACGCAACGCAAGGTGATGATGGTGATGCCGGTGATATTCACGGCGTTCTTCCTGTTCTTCCCGGCGGGCCTGGTGCTGTACTGGGTCACGAACAACGTCTTGTCCATCCTCCAGCAGCAGTGGGTGATGCGCCGCGTGGACAAGGCCTGATGGGCGCCGGTTGATCGATACGATCTGCGCGATCGCCACGCCCCCCGGCATGGGCGGTATCGGCATCGTGCGCGTCTCGGGTCCGCTCGCCCCCCAACTCGCCCTGGCGGTCCTCGCGACGGTCCCGCCCGCGCGGACCGCCACGCTCTCGGCGTTCCGCGATGAGCGGGGGCGGGTGCTCGACCAGGGCGTGGCCTTGTTCTTCCCGGGTCCCGCGTCGTTCACCGGCGAGGATGTCCTCGAACTCCAGGGCCACGGCAGCCCCGTGGTCCTCGACCGGCTCGTGCGCGCGCTCATGGCCCTGGGGGCGCGCGCGGCGCGCCCCGGGGAATTCACCGAGCGCGCCTTTCTGAACGGCAAGATCGATCTCGTGCAGGCCGAGGCCGTCGCCGATCTCATAGAGAGCGCCCACGAGGGCGCGGCGCGCGCCGCCGCCCAAACCCTGCAGGGGGCCTTTTCGGTCATGGTGCGGGCCCTGGACGAGCGCCTCGCCGATCTGCGCTGCCATGTGGAGGCGGCGCTCGACTTTCCCGACGAGGCCCTGGATATCGCCGAGGACAGCGCGCTTGCCGCGGGCCTCGCCGCGCTTGCTTCGGATATCGCCGAGGCCACGCGGCGCGGGCGCGAGGGGCGCGTCTTGCAAGAAGGGGTGCGGGTGGCGATCGCCGGCCCCCCGAACGCCGGCAAATCGACGTTGCTCAATGCCTTGGCCGGCCACGAGGCGGCGATCGTGAGCCCCTACCCGGGGACCACTCGCGATCTGGTCCGCGAGCGCGTCGTGATCGAGGGGCTGAACCTGGAGCTGACCGATAGCGCCGGGCTGCGCGCCACCGACGACCCGGTGGAGCGCGAGGGCATACGGCGCGCCGAGGCCGCCTTGGCGCAAGCCGATTGCGTGCTCTGGCTGGTCGACGACAGCGCGCAAGAACCGCCCCCGCCAGCGCCCCCGGCGAGCCTCACCATCTACACCAAGATCGATGTCAGCGGGCGCGCAAGCGGGCCGTGCCCCGAGGGTTACGCGGTCTGCGCGCCCTCCGGCGCCGGCATCGCGGCCTTGCGCGTGGGCCTACGCGCGCGCCTCCTGGCCCCCGCCCAAGACACCGAGACCGAGGGCGTGTTCACCGCCCGCCGCCGCCATGTCGTGGCCCTCGAGCGGGTCGAGCGCGCCGTCGCCGCCGCGCTCGCGCACCAGGGGGAGGGGAGCGCCGAACTGGTCGCCGAGGAATTGCGCCTCGCCCACGAGGGCGTGGGCGAGATCATCGGCCGCTTCACGAGCGATGATCTCCTCGGTCGCATCTTCTCGGCGTTCTGCATCGGCAAATAGCGACCGCCGAGGCATGCTCCGAGGCCATCCGGCGGCCCCGCGCGAGCCCGCCCGGAACGGCCCTATCCCCGCGTTTCGCGCCCCTTTATAATCCCCCCTCATCCGATTGGCCTTCCCGCCCGAGATCTCAAGCCCCTTGCCGCAGGCGGTGGGCGGGCGCCTTCGGTGGGTCGTTATTCCCGATCCCGTCGCCGGCCGCGCGTCGAGGCGACGAAAGCCCCCGTTCTTGGCGTGCGGCAAGCCTCGAAGAACAGGACGTTCCTCGAATAGTCGCCCGACCGATCCGTGGAGATGCTTGCATGAGCCCCTTGGCGATCGCCCCAAGCCTCAGTCTCTTCGATAACGCCAGCGTGCCCGTGGCCGATGCCGTCGCCCGGCATGGCGTCGACGCCACCCGGGAATGGCTTGCCCACGCAAAGGCGACACGCGCCCACGCGTCGGCCTCTCTCAACGACCTCCATGAACTCGTGGAAGAAGCCGGAGTTCAAGTCCCGGAGCACGGGGCTTTCCTGTTGGCCGGGCGATTTTTACTGGTGCTTTCTTCGCAAGCCCCGATGCCGGATCTGGCATACGACGAGGACGGCGAAATCGTGTTCGATTGGCGACGCGGCAAGGGGCGCCACCTCTCCGTCAGCCTGCGTGACGACGGCCGCTTGTCGTATGCCGCCAGGTTTTCTGAATACGACAAAGAGCGCGGAACAAAACGATTCGATCATTCGATCCCCAAGACGGTTATGGGGCTGCTTCAGCGCCTCGCCAAAGCTGGCGCTTAGCCTGCCATGCGGCCCCGGTGTGTCCGAGGACCACCTCCGGCCCCTAGGTTGTCCAACCCGACCGGGAAAGGGGGCGGCGGGGGCCGGCATGCCACCGGTTTTTGTGAAGCTCCGTCCCGCCTCCCGTATAATCGTCGGGCGGGATTCGCGCAGACCCGCCATTCCGGGAGAACCACCGTGTCCACCGTTCATGACGTGAGGGGCCAGGGCCCCCTCGTAGGGGCGTTGCTGTTGTTTTCGTCGGCGCTCGCCGCCCTGATCGCCGCCAATTCCCCCTACGGGCCCACCTACCATGACTTTTGGCGCACGGCCCGCCCGCTCGCGCCGCACCTCGCGTTGACCTTCCAGGCCGTGGTGGACAAGGGCCTCATGACCCTGTTCTTTTTGGTCATCGGCCTGGAACTGAAGCGCGAGCTTACGCACGGCGCCTTGCGTCACCCGCGCGCCATGATCCTCCCGCTGCTGGCCGCCGTCGGCGGCATGGTGCTCCCGGCGTTCATCTATCACGCCTTGAACCCCCATGGCGTGGCGGCCCATGGATGGGGGATCCCGATGAGCACCGACGTCGCTTTTGCCGCCGCCGCGCTCGCGGTGCTCGGCCGGCGCGTCCCGCGCAACCTCCTGATCTTCGTGCTGGCGCTCGCCATCGTCGATGACGTCGGCGCGATCCTGGTGATTGCCCTGTACTACAACCAGGGCATCGAGCCGCTCGCGCTCGCGGGGGCCTTGGCGGTGTTCGCCGCCTTGCTGGCGCTTGCCCGCCGGCCCCGGCGATGGGTCTGGCCCTATGTGGTCCTGGGGGGTGCGTTATGGGGCGCCCTGTGGGGCGCCGGCATCGACCCGCCGCTCGCGGGCGTCTTGGTGGCGGTGGCGTTGCCGGCCGTCAGGCCCGACGCGGCCATCGATCATGTGCCGCTCGCGCGCCGCCTCGAGCGCCGCCTCGCGCCGTATGTCACCTACGGCGTCCTGCCGCTCTTCGCGCTCGCCAACGCCGGCCTGCCGCTCGCCACCCAGGGCCTCACGGCCCAAGGCGGCGTGTTGCTCGGCGTCCTTTTGGGTCTGCTCCTCGGCAAATTCTGCGGGGTGGGGGGCGTGTCGTGGCTGGCGACGAATCTGCGTCTCGGCGACCTGCCAAGCGGCGTCGCCCCGCGCCATCTCGGGGGCGCCGCGTGGCTGAGCGGCATCGGGTTCACGATGGCGCTATTCGTCAACACCCTGGCATTCCCGCCAGGCCCCGAGCGCGCCGCCGGCAAGCTCGCCATCCTCATGGCCTCGCCCATCGCCTTCGTGCTCGGCACCGCATGGCTGATGGTGGCCCACCGCCGGGCCGCGCGCGCCGTCTAGCGCGAGCGCGTCCGTGGCCGAAAGCGCGCCACGCGGGTCTTCAGTTCCACCAAGGCCTCGCCTCGTCCGCCATAACGGCACGCGACATAGCAGCGGGTGATGGCGGTAATCTCGGCGCCCAGGTCCGGGCGCGCCACGCGGGCCCGAATGCCGAAGTCCCGCGGGCCCTCGCCCCCGGCCCTCGCCAGCCCGACCCGCTCCAGGCGCCGGCAGTAGCGTTCATAGGCGTGCCGCGCCGGGTCGCGCGCGACGCGCACCCGCCCGCCGAGCGTCTTCACCAGCGAGACCGCGGTGAGCGCCAGAATCAGGGTTGCCAACCCCAAGGCCAGCGGGCCGGCATCGCGCCAGCCCAGCCGCCGCAGGAGCTCGGCCTGGCGGCGGCTGCTGTAATCCACCACCCAATTGTCCCACTCGGTGGTCGCGGCATCGCGCCACAGCCCGAAACGGTGGTGAACCTGATCCCACCAGGACCGCGAGCCGTGGAACGAGGCGCCATGTTCCAAGAACCGCCGAAACGCCGGCCACCGCTCCTGGAGCGCCCCCGGCGCCACCACCGCCGTCGGGTCGACGCGTAGCCAGCGGCCCCGCACCCAGATCTCGTCCCAGGCATGGGCATCGTAATTGCGCACGATGATGTCGCCCCCATCGGGATTGAATTCGCCGCCGTAGAATCCCACGACCACGCGCGCCGGCACCCCGGCCGCGCGCATCAGCGTGGCGAACGCCGCGGCATAATCCTCGCAATAGCCCGCGCGCACATGGAACAGGAAGCGCGGGATCGGGTGACGTCCCATGGTCGGGGGGTTCAGGGTATAGACGAAGTGGTGCCTCACGAAATACGTCAAGGCCTCCTTCGCCAAAGCGCGCGGCGCCGAACTCGTCTTGCGCCAGCGCGCCACCAGTCGCCGAATGCGCGGATCGAGGGGGGAGGGCAGCGCCAGGTCGCGCCTTCGCCCGCCTGGGGTGAGGGGGCCGTAGCGGCGCGTGCCGCTCGTCACCCGATAGCGCACCAGGTGCCGCACCGCGTGGCGGGCGCGCACCACCCCCCCAGGACCCAGGGTGTCGCCGGCGGGGACCTTGAGAGGCCAGTCCAGCACCGGCAGCACGCGGTTGCCGGTGGGATTGAGGAGTACGGTATAGGAGCTCAGGGGGCCTCCCTGGGTGTGGCCGACGGCGCGCAGCCGCCCGGGTCGCCAGACCCGCCCGTTGGTGACGGTCAGGACATAGGCGCGAAAGTAGCGCTGGTCGCGGGCGGGGCGCGGCCCGTGGAAGATCACGCGCATGGCCACCGCGCGCGAGGACAACAGCGCGCTCAAGGATCCCGGCCGCAGGTCGGGCGTAAGCCCGGTCTGCCCCACGGGTCGCGGCGCGCTGTGCCAGAGCCCCCCGGCGATGCGCGGAAACACCACATAGGCAAGCGCCGCCAGGGGAATGGCCTGCAGCATGATCATCGCGCTCTGGCGGACGCGTTGGCGCATGCCAAGCCCTTGCGGCTGCGCAATGGCCGACAGGGCCACGAACGACGCGACCAAAAACAGCAGGGCAAAGGCGCCCATGGCCATGGAAGGCTGGAAAAGCAAATCGCCCAGCAAGGCGACATAGCTCAGCAGCACCAACACCACGGCATCGCGCGGCGAGTCGGCCTCCAGGCACTTGAGGCCCAGCAGCATGATCAAAAAACTCAAGCCCGGGTGCTCGCCAAACAGGGTATGAAAGCGCGCGTAGACGAGCAGGGTGACGGCCGCCACCAGAAGCCAGAGTAAGAATCGCGGCGGGCGCGCGACATAGCGGTCGCGCGCGTAGCGCCAGCCGATGAACAGCAGAGCCGCCGCCACCGTCCACCACGGCAGGTGCGCCGTGAGCGGCAGACAGGCAAGCGCCATCAGCCCGGCGACCAGCGGCGGGGGCGTGAAAACCGTGGCCTCAGCGGCGCGCGTCGTCATACAGGGCCAGGGTTTTCAGGCAGCGCTCGAGATGCGCCGCCCCCGCCCCGGGGGCGATGCGCAGCGGGTCCAGGGCAAGCCCATAGCGCCAGCCGCCCTTCTCGGCATCCAGGCTCTGCCGGCACAAGCGTCGAAGGCCCTCCTCGCGGTCGCGGCTGGCATCCAAAGCCAGCCAGACCTCGCGCTCGGCGAGTCCGGCGAAGCGTTTTATCAGCACGCCCTTGCCGGCCGCCAGGGCCCTCCAGTGGATGTGCCGCGGGTTCTCGCCGGGCCGGTAGTCGGCGAGCCCCGCGAAGTCGCCGCCCCCATCCCCGCGATGGGCTGCCGCCTCGCTGTCGGGATCCTCGCTGGCATTGCCCGCGGGCAGGGGCGCGTACGGCGCCGGCCGGGGATAGACGATCGCCGGATCCTCGAGCGCGATCCGCCGCGAAAACACGCGCATGAGACCGAAAGGGTAGCGGCTGCTGATGCGCACCAGGGGCGCCGGCACCACCCCGCGACGCGTGGTGGGCCAGGGGATTTCGATGCCGCGTTGCTCGCGGGGGGCGAGATCGACGGTGATCGGCGGTCCCGGGTGCCCGGTGATGATGATCCCAAGCCGCGGGGTGTCGGTGGGGTTTGCCAGGATCACCCGGAATCCGGCCGCGGCGCCGGCGAATGCCGGGCGCGGCAGGCCTTCATGGACCACGAGCCCAAGGAGGTTGCGCTGGCCCTGGGCCGACGACAGGGTGGCAAAGGCCGCCAGCAGGAAGGTGACGGCATAGGCAAGCCCGTTGCCATAGTTCACGGCCGCGAGCAGCAGGACGAAGACGGTGGCGCCGAACCACAGACCCTCGCGCGTCGGCAGCAGGTAGATGGAGCGCCGCCCGAGCGTTTGGGCCGGTCGGCTCATGGCACGGCCACGGTCTCGAGCAGTTGGCGCACCTCGCGTTCGGGGTCGCCGACCGGGAGCCTGTGGGCAAGCACCGCCACCGCCACCGCCTGGGCATCCTCGGGCAGCACATAGTCCCGCTCCGCCAGGACCGCGTGGGCGCGCGCGGCGTCGCGCAGCGCAAGCCCGGCGCGTGGCGAGAAGCCGCCACCCCAATCGGGCCGCGCGCGGCTCGCCGCGAGCAGGTCCTGGATGTAGTCGAGCAAAGCCTCCGCACAGCGCACCGCGCGCACGCGCGCGCGCAAGGCCACGAGATCGGTGGCGGAAAGCAGCGGCGTCTGCTGGCGGGCCATGGCCTGGCGATCGCCGCCGGTCAGGATCTGGCGTTCCGCGGCGCGGTCCGGGTACCCCAAGGTCAGGCGCATCAGGAAGCGATCCATTTGCGACTCGGGCAGGGGAAAGGTGCCGACCTGGTGATGGGGGTTCTGGGTGGCGACCACGAAAAACGGCTCGGGCAACCGGTGCGGCACGCCATCGACCGTCACCTGCCCCTCGGCCAGGGCCTCGAGCAGGGCGCTCTGGGTCTTGGGGGTGGCGCGATTGATCTCGTCTGCGAGCAGCAGTTGGGTGAAGATCGGCCCCTTGTGGAAGCTGAAGCCGCGCGCCTCGGGATCGAATATCGATACCCCGATGACGTCGGCCGGCAGGAGGTCGGCGGTGAACTGCAGGCGCTTGAAGGACAGCCCCAGGACCGCCTGCAGGCCGTAGGCGAGCGTCGTCTTGCCGACTCCCGGTACGTCTTCCAGCAGCAGGTGGCCGCCGGCGAGCGCGCAACACAGGGCCAGCCGCACCGACGCGGTCTTGCCGACCAGGATCGTCTCGAGCGCGGCCTGCGCGAGCGCAAGCCGGGTATGCTGAGCTATTGGGGTGTCCACGGCCCCAGTATAGGGGTTCTGCCCGCGCCTGCCTATGAACCCCGCCCCGCGCGACCTCAGCCCTTCGGTCACTCATGGGCCACCGTTTATCGGGGCGCGCGCCGACGACCGACGGCCCCGCCCGCCTAGTCTATAATTAGAGTCTGGATGACCCCGCTCGCGCAGCGGGACGTCTCGTGGCCTCCGGGTGGACACCAACCATCCGCGGGAGGCGCGCATTTCAGGACGCGGCAAGGGGCGAATGAGATATGGCGGTACGCAGGCACTACGAGAGACATTTCCCGCGGCAGCACGGTCTGACGCTCGTCGAGATCATGGTCGTCGTCGCCATCCTCGCCATTATCGCGGCCATCGCCATCCCCATCTACTCGAGTTACATAAAGGACGCCAAGATCGGGCGCGCCGAAGGCAATCTCGTCTTGCTGTCCACGCTCATGGAGCGTTATTACCAGAACAACAATGTCTACCCGAGCAGCCAGACCTTGACCGTCAACTCGCTGCCGGGTTGGAACCCCGGCAACAACCCCAACCCGATGTTCACCTACACCATCCAGAACCCGGACACGGGCGCGTGCAACGTCGCGGCCCCCTCCGGCCCCAGCTATACGCTGTCGGCCACGCCGACCGCCGCCTCGGGATTGCCCACCAACGAGGTCTTCTACCTGGACAGCATCAACGACCGTTGCGAGGTCCTTCCCAACGGCACGACGGTGATGGGGTGGTGATATGGGGAGCCGGCGCCCGGATTGTCCCATGAGCAGGGCGCGCGCGTGCCGTGGCCTCACCCTGGTCGAGCTCGTGGTGGTGCTCTCGATCATCGCCATCCTGGTCGGCGCGGGTTTCCTCGGCCTGATGTCGTGGCTTGGGACGGACAACGTCCATGTCGCCCAGGCGCGCGTGCGCACCGCCCTGCAGACGGCCATGGCCAACGCCCTGATGAGCCCACCCGCGTCCGCGACCCCCTATCACAACTGGTCTTTGCAGGTCGTCACCCAAAGCGGCCAACAGTCCCTCTATGTCTGCACCGGGAGTCACGGCGGTTGCGCCGGCAACACCAATCCCTCGGCGGGCCCCGTGGAGGTGCGCGTGAGCGCGGTGTCGGCCAACGTCCACCTCACCATCAACGGTTCGGCGCTGACCTGCCTTGCCTTCAGCCCGCTCGGTCAGCCCCTGCTCGCCGCCACCACGCCGGCGACGGCGTCGGCCGGCGCCTGCTACTGGCCGGCGGCGACCAAGGGCCAATGGACCTTCCAGGCGAGCATCACGGGCGGTGCCGCGGCGAGTGACAGCTATGTCTTCTAAGGGAAAGGGCTTCACACTCATCGAGACCCTGGTCTCGCTTGTCATCTTTCTCCTGATCGCGGTCGGCGTGGGATTTGGCCTGCACCATGCCGTCGACAACAACATCTTCGACAGCGAGCGCCAGGACGTCCTGAACACCACGCTCGCGCTGCTCGACAGTCGCCCGCCCGGCCAGCTCTGTCCGGCCCCCGGCGCGACCAGCGCCTTGCCGGCAACCACCTACACGGGTCTTACATTCACCATCAACGTCAGTTGCACGATCGCGCAAGTGCCCGTGCCGGCGGCTGCCCCCAAACAGACGGTGCCCGTCACGGAACTCACGGCTGTCGCCAACTGGACCACATTCGGAGTCTCTCGCAGTGTCACCATCACGCACTAAGGGCTTTACGCTGGTCGAGCTCATGATCGCCATGGCGATCGGTGCGTTGCTCGTGCTCGCCGCCATGATCCTCTATGTGCCGGTCTCGCGCTCGCTGGTCGACCAGGGGATAGTGGGCCAGCAGACCCTGAGCGAGGCGGTGAACTATGACTTCGACGTCATGAATACCGCCAATGCCGGTTATGGGATCACAAGCCCCCAACTGAATACCGACATCGTGCTGGTCACGGGCACGGGGCCCGGCAACAACACCACCGTGGCCATACCGCCGAAGAGCAGCGCCCAGGGCGACGGGATCTTTTGGGACTGGTCGATCCCCGCCGGCGGCACGCCGACCGGGTGCGCCGGCCTGCAGGTCATCAAGAGCGCCAACAGCAACGCCGGCAACGAGCGGCTCGTCTATTACGAAGAGGTGCCGGGCGGGAGCTGCACGGCCACGGCCATGAATACCGCCGCCAACTGGGATATCGAGACGGTGTTACCGAGCGTCGGGACATCGGCCCTTGCGCCCATCATGGTCACCGACGCCCAGGACTGCGATCTGCGCGGCTCACAGATCGTCGGCAACCCGGTGTTGCACCCGCTCGTGACCTTGCAATTGCCGATACCCACGACCTTGACGGGCGGCTACTTCGCCCATCAGGCCGACCAGGTACCGGTCAACGTCTGTCTGCACAACCTGCCCTGAGCGGCGAGGCCTCGTCATGCGCGCATCCCTAAAAACACAACGTGGCGTGTCCACCCTCATCATGATCCTGGCGGTGGGCGCGGCGCTGGCCGCCAGCCTCTACGGTGCCTACAGCCACATGCAGGCGAGCGGCCAGGCACAGGATACGAGCAGCACGCGCGTCCAGGCCCAGAGCTACGCCGAGGATGGCCTGACCGCCACCGCCGAATACTTCAACATACTCTTCTGCGGCTCGGCGAGCGCGACGTGCACGAACGGCTCGGCCGGCAACCTTGGCCCAACCCAGGTCCCGGCGGGGATGGTCGTGGTCGATCATGCCCCCGCCAACGGCAACGGCGGCTACTACACCGCCACGGTGGTCAATAACACCTTTTCCACCAATGGCGAGATCGAGGTCGACGCGGTGGGCACGACCGCAACCGGTTCGGCGGCCATCCGCGCCTATCTCCACGCCGGCACGATCTACACTTACACGCCGCTCAATTACGCCTTTCTCATCAACGGCAGCCAGGTCTTGACCGGCAATGTCTCCATCAGCACCGGCGCAAGCTCGCTGACCGTGGTCGGCAATCTCGGCATCCAGGGCAGCGCCAGCGTGACCGGCGCCGCCCAGGCCACCGGCAGCATCACCGACAACACCGGCAAGAGCTGCGGCTCGACCGCCACCTGCACCCAGAATATCGACTCCTCGAGCGTCGTGTCGCCCGTCATCAACACCTACAACCTGGCGGGCGAGGCCAACGCCATCCTGTCGGTGGATGCCAACGGCAACGCGCAGGTGACCTTCGCCAATAACCCGGGCCTCGCGCCCGCCGGCCCGACCCCCCTCGCCACCTTTCCGGCAAGCTCCACGGCCTTGTGCGCGAGCGGCGGCGGCGGCTGCATCGTGCCTCCATCAACCAGCAACGGCTCGTGGGAGATCAAGGGGACCCCGACCCCGGGGGTGCTGTTCTTCTACGGCGACCTTCTCGTTCATAGCGGCATGATCGGCAACAGCACGAGCGGCACGGCCGGCTACGCCACCCTGATCGCGACCGGCAACGTCGATGTCAGGACACACAACGACATCGTCGCCTATGGGCAGATGCCCGATGTCTGCAACCAGGCGGTCATCCCGACCAACGTCTGCCCGAACGGCACCAACAGCACGAGCCCCGGGGAGGGCACCGGGCCGGTGGCCAACGCCGTGCTGCTGAGCGGCGGCAGCGTCACCTACCCCTATAGCGGCGGGGGGGCGGTGTATGTCAACGGGGCCACGTCGACAAGCGTGCCCCCCATCGGCGACACGACCGAGACCGCGGCGAGCGACACCACCCAGCCGAGCGGCACGGTCACGGGTTATTACTGCACGAGCGGCAGCGCCACCGCCGGCAGCGCCGCGAGCTGCGGCTCGGATGCCACCACGAGCGGCATCATCACCGGCGGCGATGTCACCCTTGAGGGTAACTCGGATCTGACCGGCGTGGTCGCGGCCGGCGAATCCCTGACCGCCACCGGCACCGGCACCATCACCGGCATGATCGACACCGCCAACACCAACAACACCTCGACCTCGACCTTGGGGAACAACTCGAGCACCAACGACGTGAACGGCAACCTGCAGATCAAGTATGCCCCCGGGGTGTCCAACGCCACCAACTTCGGGGGCGGCGGCAATACCCCGGAGATGGCTTTTGTGCCGCTCTGGCAGCGTTACCTATACTAGAGGGTGCGCCGCCCCGAGAGGGGACCATGAAACCGATCCCGCCCCCGGCATGGGTGCGGGCGCATTGCGCAAGCGCTCGAAGCGCGAGCATTACGAGGCGCGCTCGTGGCGCGCGCGGGCACGCACGGCGCCGCTCCCTGTCATTCGGGTGGCCGACGCCCGCCGATCTGCAAGACGCAAGGACGGGCGTTACGCCCCGACCTCCTGCTCCATGCCCTCGCGCAGGCGAGGGATCGCGACGGGCCGCCCCGGCGCCCGCAGCCCTGTCATTGCCAAACTCGCCGACGGCGCTCAGGCCCTGCTGGCCGCCCCGCCCCCCGAGACCATGCTCGCCGCGCCCGGCCTCGATCTATTCTCCGCCGCGTCCCGCGGCCCCGACGCCGCCTTCGGAAAGCGCGCGCCGTTTCGGGTCATGACCGCCCATCGGGCGGACGACGCCGTGCGCGTCGCCGCCGGGGCCGCGACCGATCTCGACGACGCGCTCGCGCCTCGAGGATTGGGTGCACGCGGCGGAAGAGACCTGGCCTTGCGTCCTAAGCCTTTTTGCGCCCATGTTATTATCACTCCTTCGCGGGAGGTTTAGGCGTGGAGCACGAGGAACGGTACGAGGTCATTGTGGTGGGCGGCGGCCATGCCGGCACGGAGGCCGCGCTCGCCGCCGCGCGCATGGGGCGCAAGACCTTGTTGCTCACCCATAACATCGAGACCCTGGGCCAGATGTCGTGTAATCCGGCGATCGGCGGGATCGGCAAGGGGCATCTGGTGCGCGAGATCGATGCCCTCGGCGGGGCCATGGGCTATTGCGCCGACGCCGCCGCCATCCAGTGCCGCACCCTGAATGCGCGCAAGGGCCCGGCGGTGCGCGCCACGCGCGTGCAGGCCGATCGGGTGCTCTACAAGGCCGCCGTTCGCCGTGTCCTGGAACACCAGCCGAACCTCCACATCTTCCAGCAGGCGGTCGACGATCTCGTGGTCGAGGGCCGCGCGGTCGTGGGGGTCGTCACCCAGATGGGCCTCATCATGCGCGCGCGGGCCGTCGTCCTGACCACCGGCACGTTCCTGGCCGGACTCATCCATGTGGGCCAGAGCCGCCACGCGGGCGGCCGCGCCGGCGAGCCCCCGGCCCGCGCGCTGGCCGAGCGCCTGCGCGCCCTGCCGCTGCGCGTGGGGCGCCTGAAGACCGGCACCCCGCCGCGCCTAGACGGCCGCACCATCGATTTTGCGGTCCTGGAGGCGCAGGCCGGCGACGAGCCGGCGCCCTATTTTTCCCACGATGAGCCGACGCGGCCGCCCCAGGTCGCCTGCCATATCACCCAGACGACCGAGGAGACCCATGCGATCGTGCGCCAGGCCCTCGACCGATCGCCGCTCTACACCGGCGCCATCGAAGGCACCGGCCCCCGCTACTGCCCGTCCCTCGAGGATAAGGTCGTGCGCTTCGCCGACAGGGTCTCGCATCAAATCTTTCTCGAGCCCGAGGGCCTCAATACCCCCGAGGTCTACCCCAATGGCATCTCCACCAGCCTGCCATTCGATGCCCAGTGGCGCCTGGTGCGCTCCATACCCGGCCTGCGCGACGCGATCCTGACCCGTCCCGGCTATGCCATCGAATACGATTACTTCGATCCCCGCGACCTGAAGCCCTCGCTCGAGACCCAGGTCATGGACGGATTGTTCTTCGCCGGCCAGATCAACGGCACGACCGGCTACGAGGAGGCGGCGGCGCAGGGCCTCCTGGCCGGCATCAATGCCGCGCTTGCGGCGCGTGCCGAGGGTGCCTGGTGGCCTGGCCGCCACGAGGCCTATCTCGGGGTGCTGGTGGATGATCTCATCACCCAGGGCCTGACCGAACCGTACCGCATGTTTACCTCGCGGGCCGAACACCGGCTGCTGTTGCGCGAAGACAATGCCGACGAGCGCCTGGCCGAGGTCGCCCATCGCCTGGGGCTCATCGGCGAGGCCCGCTATCAGGAGATCCGCGCCCGCGAGCAGGCCGTGTCTTGCGAGCAGGCGCGCCTGCGCTCGGTCTTCGTGCGCCCCGGCGACGCCGCGGTCGCCGCGCGCCTCGGCCAGGACCTGGCGCGCGAAAGTTCCTTGTTCGACCTCCTCAAGCGCCCCGGCGTACGCTATAAGGACATCATCGAGATGGCGCCCTCCGAGGCGGCGCTCACCGACACCAAGGCCGGACGCCAGCTCGAGATCTCGGTCAAGTACGCAGGCTACATCGCGCGCCAGGGCGACGAGATCGCGCGCCGCGCCCACCACGAGGGAATGGTTTTGCCGGAGGATCTGGATTATCAAGGGATACGCGGGCTGTCCACCGAGGTCCGCCAGCGACTGGCGCGCCACAGGCCGGCGACCCTGGGTCAGGCGGCGCGCCTGCCCGGGGTCACGCCGGCGGCGGTCTCGCTTCTGCTCGTGCATCTGAAACGGGTGCGTGCCTGATATGGGCGGCACGAGTCCGCTCGGCAAGGAGCCCTGGGGGCGGGCGCAGGAGCGCCTGCGCGTCGGCCTCCAGGCGCTGGGGCTTGCTGCCGACACGGACACCGAGACGCGCCTTCTGTCCTATCTCGAGACCCTGTCGCGCTGGAACCGGGTGTTCAATCTGACGGCCATCCGCGACCCCGAGGACATGGTCGCGCGCCATATCCTGGACAGCCTCACCATTCTGCCGCACCTGCCGGCCGGTCGCCTGCTCGACATAGGCAGCGGCGCGGGCTTGCCGGGCATCCCCGTCGCGGTGCTGCAACCGCAGCGGCCGGTGGTGCTGCTCGACCGCTCCCGCAAGCGCATGGATTTCCTGACCGAGGTGGTCGCGCGCCTGGCGCTCACTCAGGTCGTTCTGGCCCATGGGCGGGTGGAGGATCATGCCCCCGAGGCGCCCTACGCGGTCATCACCGCGCGCGCGTTCGCGAGCCTGAATGACATCGCGCTGGCCGCCGACCACCTGCTCGCGCCCGGCGGCGTCATCGCCGCCATGAAGGGCGCGCTTCCGACCGAGGAGTTGGCCGCCGTGGCGCCACCCTTTACCGTCCAGGCCGTGCACGCCTTGCACGTCCCGGGGCTTGCCGCCAAGCGCCACCTCGTGGCGCTCGTGCGCGCGCCATGACCCGCGTCGTCGCCACCGCCAACCAAAAGGGCGGAGTGGGCAAGACCACGACCAGCATCAACCTGGCGGCGGCGCTCGCCGAGCAGGGCCGGCGCGTCCTGCTCATCGATCTCGACCCGCAGGGCAATGCCACCATGGGCAGCGGCGCGGCGGGCACGGAGCGCGGTCTGTACGATGTCCTGCTGGGCGAGGTCGAGGCCCGGCACGCGATCGCCCCGACGGCGTGCGGCTACGACATGCTGGCCGCGCATGCCGATCTGTCGGGCGCGGAGCTCGAGCTCGCGCAGGCCCCGCAGCGCGAGCGGCGCCTGCGCCAGGCGCTTGCCCCCCTCCAGGGCGACTACGACTATGTCTATATCGACTGCCCCCCGGCCTTGAGCCTCCTGACCGTCAACGCCCTCGTGGCCGCCGACGCCGTGCTGATCCCCATGCAGTGCGAGTATTACGCCCTGGAGGGGCTCACGGCCCTGCTCGGCACCATCCGCCGCGTGCGCGCCCAGCTGAACCCGGCGCTGACCATCGAAGGCCTGCTGCGCACCATGTTCGACCCCCGCAACAGCCTGGCCCTCGAGGTCTCGGATCAATTGACCCGCCATTTCGGTGGCCAGCTCTTTCAGACCATCATACCGCGCAATGTCCGCCTGGCTGAGGCCCCGAGCCATGGCGTCCCGGTGATCCAATATGATCGCGCGTCGCGCGGGGCGCAGGCCTACCTGGCCCTGGCCGCCGAGATTCTGGCGCGCGAATCCCCCCCTGCCGCAGGAGACCCACCCCCATGAAGGAGAAACGCCCGCGGCTCGGACGCGGCCTGGATGCCCTGTTCGGCGACGGCCAGCGTCCCGACACCCTGTCCGCGCCCTCGGATGCGCCGCGCACCTTGCCGATCGAGCGCCTGCAGCGTGGCCGCTACCAGCCGCGCACGCATATGGAGCCCGAGGCCTTGAACGCCCTCGCCGACTCGATCCGCGCCCAGGGCATCGTGCAACCGATTCTCGTGCGCGAGGTGACGGGCGGCTTCGAGATCATCGCCGGGGAGCGTCGCTGGCGGGCCGCCCAGATCGCGGGCCTCTCCGAGGTGCCGGTCATCGTGCGCAACATACCCGACCAGGCGGCGATGGCCGTCGCCCTGATCGAAAACATCCAGCGCGAGGACCTGAATCCCCTCGAGGAGGCCGCCGGCCTCAAGCGTCTCCAGGAGGAGTTCGGGCTCACGCACGACGAGATCGCCACCCATGTCGGTCGATCGCGCGCCGCCGTGACCAACCTTCTGCGGCTCCTTGGGCTCGCCCCCGAGGTGCGTGAGCTGCTCGAGACCGGCCGCCTCGAGATGGGACACGGCCGCGCCTTGCTCGGTATCGCCGACCCGAGGGCCCAGGCGGCCCTGGCGCGCGAGGTGGTGGCCCGGGCCCTGAACGTGCGCGAGACCGAGCGCCTCGTGCAGCGCCACGGCCAACCGGCGCCCCCCAAGGTTGCGCCCGACCCGGATGTCGAGACGCTGGAGCGTCGCCTC
>DAHWGZ010000239.1 GCA_027335965.1 Acidiferrobacter sp. | reverse complement strand
GCCAGGAGCGCCTCACCAAGCGCCAAGGCGCCGGGCTTTCGGTCGCCTATGTGCTCGGGACCGCCACGACCTACGCCGGTGCCGGGGCGCTGGCGGGGGCCACCGGCCAACAACTGCAGGCCTATTTCGAGAACGCCTGGGGCATCGGGCTCCTCAGTCTGCTGTTCGTGCTCATGGCGCTGTCGTTGTTCGATCTCTACACGCTGCAGATGCCGGGCTTCATCCAGAGCCGGATCGCCACGGCGAGCGCCGGCGTCAACCGCCGCTCGCTGGCCGGCGCCTACATGCTCGGCCTTTTGTCCGCCCTGGTGGTCGGGGCGTGCGTGTCCCCGCTCCTGGTGTCGGCGCTCGCCGTGGCGATCTCGAGCCACAGCGCCTGGCTCGGGGCGGCGATCATGTTCAGCATGGCGCTCGGCATGGGCGTGGTGCTGGTGGCCCTGGGGGTCGGCGCGGGCTACCTCCTGCCCAAGGCCGGCCCGTGGATGAACACCGTGAAATACGCCTTCGGCGTGCTGCTCCTCGGGGTCGCCATCTATCTGCTCGGGCTGTTGCCGGCGGTGCCCGTGCTGCTGCTATGGGGCGCGCTGCTGATCATAGTCGGCGTCTATTTGGGCGGCGGCCGGCTCGAATCGGGGGCCGCGGGGTTTCAGCGGCTGCGCGCGGGGCTCGGGGTGGTGCTGCTCGTCTGGGGGGTGCTGGCGCTCATAGGCGGCCTGCAGGGCAACCGCGACCCCCTGCACCCCTTGACCTTCCGCACCGCCGGCGTGACCCGCGCCGGGCGCCACGCCCCGCCATTCCGCAAGGTCACCTCGCTCGCGGCGCTCGACCAGGACCTGGCGCGCGCGGCCAGCCTGAACGAGCCGGCGCTCGTGGATTTTTCGGCAAGCTGGTGCGTGGACTGCACGCGCCTGCGGCGCGAGACCTTCCCCGATCCGCGCGTGCGGAGCGCGCTGCGCGGCTTTATGCTGATCGAGGCGGATGTCACCGCCAACACGCCGGCGACGCGCGCCATGAAGCGCCACTTCGGGGTCCTCGGGCCCCCGGCGGTCCTGTTTTTCTCGGCGCAGGGGCAAGCCCTGCGCCAAAAGGATTTTTACGGCTACAAGGGTCCAGAGGCGCTGGCGCGCCTCGCGCATGAGGTGAAATCGATATGAAGGGACGCAGTCACGCGGTGTGGGCCGCGGTAGTCATCGGGGCCCTGGCGGCCGGTTTTGCACTCGGGCGCTACACGGGGCCCCGGCCCCACGCGCGCAACCGGCACGACACGCACGTGCACTTCACCTTGCCCAATCTCGCCGGCCAGCCGCGATCCCTCGGCCATTGGCCGGCGAAGGTCTATCTGGTCAATTTCTGGGCGCCCTGGTGCCCGCCATGCCGCGCCGAGATCCCGCTCCTCATCAAGACCGCCCAGGCCGACAAGGCCCGCGGGCTCCAGGTGGTCGGCATCGCCCTCGATCGCAAGGCCAAGGTGGCGCGCTTTGCCCACGCCCACCACATCCCCTATCCGGTGCTGCTCGGCGGGGAACGGGGCCTGGAGATGCTGGCGCGCTTCGGGGACGTGCAAGGCGCCATCCCCTTTAGCCTGTTCGTCACGCCCCACGGGCGCATCTTGACCGGTCAGCTCGGGGCGTTTACCCGGGGCACCCTGAAGGCGGCCATCGCCACCGCGTTCAAGAGACGGTGATTTGCCGGGAATTGCGGCGAAAAGCGGGTAACTGGACAAAAACAGGGGATGCGGGCACAATGCGCGCACCGGGGATGTCCCGGCGGGAAACGCATGGCTGATCTGCTCGTACTGAACGGTCCCAACCTCAATCTCCTCGGCACCCGCGAGCCGCGTCACTACGGCACCGACACGCTGGCCGTGATCGAGGGGCGCCTGACGGCGCTGGCCGCCGACATCGGACACAGCATCGCGTTCTTGCAGAGCAATGCCGAACACGAACTCATCGCGCGCATCCACGAGGCGGCCACCGACGGCACGCGCGCGATCATCTTCAATCCCGCGGCATTCGGCCTGCTGTTCGCCATCCTCGTATTTACACACACGGGCCAGAGCTGGTGGGGCAGTCTCGCCCTGCTGCCTGTCTGGCTCGTGTCCATCCTGATCGCCGGCGGCC
>DAHWGZ010000238.1 GCA_027335965.1 Acidiferrobacter sp. | reverse complement strand
CGGTTCGCGCGCGATATCGGCCGCCTGGCGCTCGAGCGGGCCCTCTCCCAGGCGGCCTCTTGGCAGATCCAGGATTTGGCGCTGCGCGTCTCGATCAATATCAGCCCCTGTCATCTCCTGGACAGACGTTTTTGCGCAGACGTCGAGGACGCCCTGGCGCGCCACCCGGATGTGTCGCCGCAACGCCTGGAGATCGAAGTGACGGAGGGCGCGCCGCTCCCCGACTTCGAACGCGCCCGCGCGGCGCTTGAGCACTGCGCGCGCCTGGGGATCCGCATCGGACTCGATGATTTCGGGACCGGTCACGCCTCCTTGAGTTATCTGCAAAGATTCCCCGCGCAGACCATCAAGATCGATCGAAGCTTCCTCCGGGACATCGTGGCGAATCCGCGCGACCTCGCCATCATCGGCGGCATCGTCGCGACCGCGCGCACCCTGGGGGTGGATGTCGTGGCCGAGGGCGTGGAGCATCCCGAACAGGCGCAGTTACTGAAGGATGTGGGGTGCGAGCGGATGCAGGGCTACTGGGTGGCCGAACCCATGCCTCCCGAGGATATCCCCGGCTGGGTGGCGCGCTACCACCTGCCTATGTCGCTGTTCGGGAGTCGCAGACGCGACAAAACGGGCGCGCCCTTCCCGGTACAGGCGCCGGAGAGCGACAGGCACACGGTCCGCCCCGCGACCGCGGTCACGGGTTTCCTGGCGGAGGATTTCTCATAGCGCCCATGGTGGTGGGGCGCAGGACAAGGCAAGTGATCGCGACGGAGACGAGCCGACGATGACCAAAATATCCCATCAAACAACGGGCCGCGCGCGCCAAGGCGGTCCATGAAGCGCGGCGCGCGAGCGGCCGATCCGTCCTGGCGTAGGATGAGGGTGCAAGTAAGGCCGAATGCCGTGCGGCGCGCGCAAGGCGCTTATTGCCATCGGGGGATCGCCGTATGACCGTGCGCTGGCATGAAACCGCCCTCCTCGATCCGGGCGCGTTCCACGACTATGAGCACGCGATCCTGGCGCAGGCATCGGCGGGCGATGTGGCGCTCGGCTTTGCGCGCCTCGGGCCCTGCGCGTTGCTCGGGGCCTTCGATGACCCGGATCGCTCGCTCAGGCGCTCATTCGTCGATGAGCACCTCCCGATCGTGCGCCGGCGCACAGGCGGTGGCAGTCTTTATGTCGACTCGGGGACGACCCTCATGATGGCGGCCATGCCGCGCACCTTGGCGCCGCGCCAGACACTGACAGAAATCATCGCGATGGTCGGCGAGCTGATTGCCGAGACCTTCCGCCACCAGGATATCCCGGCAACCTTTACCGCCCCCAACGACATCACGGACGACGGCCGCAAACGGGGTAGCGTGTTTGCGGTGCTGGTCGACGACCGGATACTCATAGAGGCCGTTCTCTTGTTTGCGGTCGATATCGAATCGTTGATGAAGACCATCAAGCTGCCACTCGAGAAATTGTCGGCGGCGGGATTGTTGGCGGCCGCCCAGCGGTTTGCCCCGATTGGCGGCACGGAGCCCTCGGCCGTGGCGGCGCGCCTCTATCCGGCGATCGTTGCGGCGTTGGCCACGCGCCTGACGATGGATGTGGCCCTCCAGGCGCCGCCCGCCATGCGTATCGGCCCCCCGCCCGCTGCCTACCAGGGCGCCCCGCGCCCCGACGTCAGCGCCTTCCTGAAGACCCCTGGCGGCGTCTTGTATCTCGACATCCGGCTCGATGGCGCGAGGGTGCGCGCGGCGCGCATCGTCGGCGGGGTGCAGTGCGCGCGCACCACCGACTTAGAGCATGTGGCGGACGCCCTGACCGGGGTGCGCCTTGATGAACTGGAGGCCGCCATCTTGGCCGCGGCGCCGGACGATACCCTCGGCTTCGACCGCGGGGACCTTGGCTACCTTGCCCGGCTGTGCATGGAGCGTCATGTCCTGGGCGAGCGCCTGGGAATTCCGGAGGACGCCGAGCGCGTGACGCTCTACAGCCCGCGCCGCGACCAGGGGTTCGCGGATCTGCTCGCCGATGTCGGGGCCCTGCTTCTGCCCTACTGCGCCAAACCCGCGTGGTGCAAGTGGCGCCATCGCGACGGCTGCCCGGAATGCGGGCAATGCGCCGTGGGGGAGGCCTATCG
>DAHWGZ010000237.1 GCA_027335965.1 Acidiferrobacter sp. | reverse complement strand
ATCGGCAGGCCCCAGTGGGCGGCAGCCTCGCGCGAGGCGATCGCCGCCAGCTGCGGTTCCGAGGCCGCGCGCCGCGCCGCCTCGGCATTATTCGATACCGCCACCTCCTCGCAATGGGGGAGATGCCGCTCTATCCACCCGCGGCACTGGGCCAGGGCCTGGGGATGGGCGGCGACGCGCGCGACGTCGGCGAGCGCGGGCGCGCGCGACAGTAATTGATGATGGACCCGCAACACCACCTCGCCCACGATCACGAGCGGCGAATGCATGAGCAGGTCATGGGTATGATTGACGATCCCCTCCGCCGAATTCTCCACCGGCACGACCCCGAAGTCGGCGGTCTTGGCGGTGACCGCGCGGAACACCTCGGCGATGGTGGCCTGCGGCAACGCCGTCACCACGCCCCCGAAATGCTTGCGCAGGGCGCCTTCGGTAAAGCTCCCCTCGGGCCCGAAATACGCCACCGTCAAGGTCTGCTCCAAGGCGAGACAGGAGGCCATGATCTCCCGGAAGATGCGCAGCACGTCCTCTTCGGGCAGCGGTCCCTTGTGGCGCGCGCGCACGCGGGCCAGCACCTGCCGTTCACGCTCCGGGCGATAGAACACCGCATCGCCACAGGCCGCCTTGACGCGCGCGATCTCCTGCGCGGAGCGCGCGCGGTCCGCGAGCAGGGCCTGGATCTGTTCGTCCAGGGCGTCTATGCGGGCGCGGTGCTCATCCAGCCGCCACTCGGGATCGTCGGGACGCTCGGACATGGCTTCAGGCCGAGATCCTGCGCGCCGACATCACGCCCGGGATGGCCGTGATCTCGTTGTACACGGCATCGGGAAGCGCGCTGTCGAGATCGACGAGCGTATAGGCGAGATCGCCGCGCGATTTATTGACGAGGTTATGGATATTGAGCCCGGCGCGGGCCATGGAAGTCGAGATCTGCCCAACCATGTTGGGGACATTGGCGTTGGCCACCACCAGCCGGCAAGCCCCTTCCCGCGCCACCACCACATCGGGAAAGTTCACCGCGTTGCGGATGTTGCCATTCTCCAGAAAATCGCGCAGCTCCTCGGCCACCATGATCGCGCAATTGTCCTCGGCCTCGCGGGTCGACGCGCCCAGGTGCGGCAACGCCATCACCTTGGGGTGGCCCTTCACGCGATTGGTCGGGAAATCGCACAGATAGGCGTGCAGGCGTCCGGCGTCGAGGGCCGCGACCAGCGCCTCATCGTCGACCACGCCCTCGCGCGCGAAATTGAGCACCGTCGCCGTGGGCTTCAACAGCCCCACGGTCTCGGCGTTGATCATGTGGCGGGTGGCGTCCACCAGCGGCACGTGAAAGCTCACGAAGTCCGCCTCGCGCAGGAGCGCTGCGGCGCTGGCGGCCTTCTGGACCTCCGCCGACAGCTGCCAGGCCCCCTCCACCGTCAGTTCGGGATCGAAGCCGATGACCCTCATGCCCAACGCAAGGCCGGCATGCGCGACCAGCCGGCCGATCGCGCCCAGGCCCACGACCCCCAGGACCCGCCCCGGCAGCTCGAACCCGGCATAGGCCTTCTTGCCGGCCTCCACCGCGCGACTGATCTCGGCATCGCTCCCCTGAAGCCCGGCCGCGAACTCCCACGCCCCCCGCAGGTTGCGCGCACTGATCAAAAGCCCCGCCACCACCAGCTCCTTCACGGCGTTGGCATTGGCGCCGGGGGCGTTGAAGACCGGTATGCCGCGCTGGCTCAGCGCCGCCACCGGGATGTTGTTCACCCCGGCCCCCGCGCGCCCCACGGCCTTGAGTCGCGCCGGCAACGGCATGTCGTGCATCTTGAACGAGCGCAGCATGATGGCATCCGCGTCACCCACATCGGCGCCCACCTGAAAGCGCCCGGCATCGAAACGCGCGAGGCCCAGCGGCGAAATCTGATTCAGCGTCCGGACCTTGAACATCAGCCGTGTCTCCGCGCGAAGTCCCGCATGAAGTCGACGAGCGCCGCCACCCCCTCCTCCGGCATCGCATTGTAGAGGCTGGCGCGCATACCACCCACGGAGCGGTGCCCCTTCAACTGGAGCAGGCCCGCGGCCTTGGATTCCTTCAGAAACACCTCGTCGAGACCGGCGTCTTTCAGGGTGAATGGGACGTTCATCCACGACCGGCAGGTCTTGGCCACCGGGCAGGCATAAAAT
>DAHWGZ010000236.1 GCA_027335965.1 Acidiferrobacter sp. | reverse complement strand
GCCTGAAATGGGACTCTGCCCCGTCAAGGTTGGCCTCGGGGTCGGTCTTGGGGGAATGTGTGGTAACAAACATCTCACCAACCCCGGTCCACATATGCCGTACTTTTTAATCGGTTATCCTCACAGGATCATGCCACTGCGGCTTTAAGCTGAGGTTGCCCCCCTAAACCCCCCAAAAAAGCCCCCTAACGCCCAGGAAATCAAGCGCTTGGGCGCTTTTTGGTCTGTTGGAGTGTAGGCATGTAATAGTTGTTGCAGTGCTGGCATTGTGCCGTTATGTGTGCTATGTAGTAGGCATGCATATCCATATCGTGCCCAATCGCGGGTCCCGCCCCACCATCCTGTTGCGGGAGTCCTATCGCGAGGGCAAGAAGGTCAAGAAGCGCACGATCGCCAATCTCTCGCATCTGCCGATGCCGCAGATCGAGCTTTTGCGCGCGGTCTTTCAGGGGGCGGATCTGCAACCGGCGGGTCTCGGATTCGTGGTGGAGCGCTCCCAGCCCCACGGGCATGTGGAGGCAGTCCAGCGGATGATGGCGCGTCTGGGACTGGCTTCGCTGATCAGCGCCAAGCCCTGTCGGGAGCGCGACATCGTCCTGGCCCTGATTGCCGCACGGATCCTGAGCCCCCACACAAAGCTCGCCACCACCCGCTGGTGGCATACGACCACCCTGGCAGACGAGGGCGGGGTCGCCGACGTCGATGAACAGGACTGCTATGCGGCCATGGACTGGCTCCTTGCCCGTCAGGACCGCATCCAGAAGAAGTTGGCGGCCCGGCATCTGAAGGCCGATGGCCTCGTGCTCTATGATTTGAGTTCCAGCTACTTCGAGGGGACGACCTGTCCTCTCGCGCGACGCGGCTACTCCCGTGATGGCCGCCGCGGCACCCTGCAGGTGAACTACGGGCTCATGACCGACGACCGGGGCTGTCCGGTGGCGGTCACGGTGCACGAGGGCAACACCGCCGACCCCACCACCTTGATGCCCGAGATCACCCGCATCAAAGACGAATTCGGCATCAGCCAGTTCGTGATGGTGGGCGACCGCGGCATGATCAGCAGTACGGCGATCGCAACGCTTCGCGACCACGGCGGTATCGACTGGATCACGGCCTTGAAGAGTGCCTCGATCCGCGCCCTGGTTGAGGACCAGACCATCCAGCCCGATTTGTTCGATGAGACCAATCTTTGCGAGATCACCCACCCCGACTATCCGGGGGAGCGGCTTGTGGCCTGCCGCAATCCGGAGCTCGCCAGGCTTCGGGCGCATAAGCGCGAAGAGCTCTTGCAGGCCACCGAAGAGGCGTTGCGCACGATCCAGACCCGCGTGGGGGCCGGACGCCTGAAGGGGCAGGACAAGATCGGCGTGGCGGTTGGTCGTGTGGTCAACCGCTACAAGGTGGCCAAGCACTTTACCCTCACCCTTACCGACACGACCCTCACCTTCGCCCGCAAGGAGGACGCCATTGCCGCGGAAGCCGCCCTTGATGGCATCTACATCATCCGCACCTCGGTGACACCGGAGCGTCTGGATAGTGCGAGCTGCGTGCGTCACTACAAATCGCTCTCGCAGGTCGAGCGGGCGTTTCGCTCCCTGAAGACCGTCGATCTCAAGGTCCGGCCCATTCACCATCGCTTGAGCGATCGTGTCCGGGCCCACATCTTCCTCTGCATGCTCGCCTACTACGTCGAGTGGCACCTGAAGGAGGCCTGGCGGGAACTACTCTTTACCGACGAGGACCAGGCGGCCAAGACCACCCGTGACCCGGTGGCCCCGGCCGAGCGCTCGGCGGGCGCGAAAGCCAAGATCGCCCGTCGATGCCACGCGGACGGCACGCCTGTCCACAGCTTCCAGACACTCCTCACAGAGCTTGCCACCATCGTGCGCAACACCGGCCATGCGGCCGGCAATGCCTGCCGCACATCCGCTGAAGCCGATGCGCCGACCTTCACGGTCACGACCCAATCGAACCCACTCCAGCGGCGCGCGCTGGATCTGATCGACCAGTTGGCGGTGTAGTCAGAACGCGGCCACCGGATTTCTGCGAAAAGGCTTGAATGTCAAGGGAAATCTCTTTGGGGCAGCGAGCAACTCCGGGTTAACGCTAATGAGGGCGTGCATACTCCACAGGGTGGTGACCAGCCTCTGTAAGCGCCGACCCGACCTCCCCGAGCTAGCCGTTCCGGGCTCGCCATATCA
>DAHWGZ010000235.1 GCA_027335965.1 Acidiferrobacter sp. | reverse complement strand
CGACGCCTCAGCCCGCGGCCATCGATGACGCCGCCTTGTTCGTTCTGAGCGGATTCAACAGCGGAAAGCGCATAGAGCTCACGAGCACGGTCACACACCTCGGCATGGCGGGGCAATCGGCGGCCCTTCTTTCGCGCACCGGCGACCGTTACACTCTCATGATCGGTCCCGATGTGGCGCACGTGGCGCACAACGGCAAGTCCGTGGCGCCCGGCGGTCAGGTATTGACATCGGGCGACATTATCGAAGTGGGAGACACCCGGCTTCAGTTTTATCAACATTGAGCGCTTGACGTGCCCGGTACCAGGACAGTAGCTTTAACCCCCGGACTGTGGCCACATCAGCGGCCGAGGCGCGGGGAATGAATATGGATGACTTGAGGGCGCAGAATCTGCGAGTGGAGTTCGCGGAAACGGCGGACGAGATCGCAGAGGCGCAAAGACTGCGCTATCAGGTCTTTGCTCGCGAGTTGGGGGCGGCGATCGGTGACCGGGATCGCGAATACGACGAGGACCGCTTTGATCCCTATTGCGTCCATATCGTCGTTCGCGACGAGAACGGCCGCGTGGTGGCATGCTCGCGCGTGCTGCCGCATGAGGCCGCGCGCGAATGCGGCGGGTTTTATTCCCAGACCGAGTTCGATCTCACGCCGATCCTGAGCCTGCCGGGCCGCATCATGGAAGTCGGTCGCATCTGCGTCCATACCGATTATCGTCGGGGGCCGGCGATCGCCCTGCTCCTCGCGGGCCTCGCGCACATCATGGAGACCGGCCCTTACGATTACCTGATCGGCTGCGGCAGCGTCCCATTGAGCCCGGATCGCAGCCAGGCGCTGCGGACCGTGTCGACGCTCATCCGCCATTACGGCTGCCCGGAAGCCTATCGCGTCACGCCCCGCCACCCGCTGCCGGTCATGAATGGCGCGGATGACGAGACCGCGGCGCCGGCCTTGCTGCGGGCCTATATGCGCCTTGGCGCCTACGTGGGTGGTCCTCCCTGCCTGGATGAGGCATTCGATGTCGCCGACGTCCTCATCCTCCTTTTCCGCAACCGGTTCAATCGCCGCTATCTCGAGCGCCTCCTCGGGCGTTCCTACAAACAAAAGGTCGCGTGAAGCTCCCAGGCGGGGCCCCGGTCCGGCTGCTGGCGCTGATCGGACATGCCTTATGGGGCGTGGCGGTGACTGCCCTCGCCCCGGCCGGCGCACTCAGCAATAGCGCAAGCGGGCGGCGCGTCGTGCGCTTCTGGCACCGTGGCGTGCTGGCCATCCTCGGCATCCGGCTGAAGGCCATGGGCAAGCCTCTGGAAGCGCCGGTCCTGATCGTGGCCAACCACATCTCCTGGGTCGACATCGCCGCCCTCGGCGCCCTGTGCCCCGGACACTTCGTCGCCAAGTCCGAGATCGAGGCCTGGCCCATGATCGGCTGGCTGGCGGCCCAGGCCGGCACCTACTACATCCAGCGCGGGGACCGCACGGCCTCCGCGGGCGTCGCCCAGCGCATGACCGAGGCGCTCCTGCGCCATCAATCGGTGCTGCTGTTTCCCGAGGGCACGTCGACCGACGGACGCGAGGTGCGTCCCTTCCATGCGCGCCTGTTCTCCGCCGCCATCGAGGCCAACTGTCCGGTCCAGCCGGTCGTGTTGAGCTATCCCGACGCCCAGGGCGGCATCCACCCGGCCGCGCCCTTCATAGGGGAAGACACCCTCGTCAATCACCTCTGGGGGCTCCTGCGCGCGCGCGGCGAATTCACAGTCGAGGTCCGCTTCCTCGCCCCGGAGCTCCCGACCGACCTCAGCGCCCGGGCGCTTGCCAATCGCGCCCACGACGTCATAGTGGCCCATCACAGCGCCATGCGCGGCGCGCCGGCGGACGGTTTATAGGCCATGGGGCCTCGGGCCCCGCGTGTAGGAATTTGTAAAGCCCGGCGGCACCGCGCAGGCAAAGCGGGTATCCTGTCGCCATGCCGCGTATCCTCCTGGTCGATGATGACGCACGCCTGCGCGAGCTTCTGAGCCGCTACCTCTCGGAGCAGGACTTCGTGGTCGTCGCCGTGCCCGACGGGCGCGCCATGGACAAGGCCCTGGCGCGCGCCGCCTACGACCTCCTCATCCTCGATATCATGCTGCCCGGGGAGAGCGGCTTGAACATCTGCCAGCGCCTGCGCGCCGAGGGTCGCTATATCCCGCTGCTCATGCTCACCGCG
>DAHWGZ010000234.1 GCA_027335965.1 Acidiferrobacter sp. | reverse complement strand
GGGCCGCGGGCCTCCAGGACGGGCGCGCCCCGCCCGCGGGACTGCGCGCGCGCGGCCTGTTCGCGCACGCCCTTGCCCGCCAACTCGCGGCCCACGGCATCGAGGCGCGCATCGCGCCAGGGCCGCGTGGGCTCATCATCGCCACGCGCGGCGGCGGCCCGCCGATGTCTCTCCATCTGCCCGGCCGGCCCCCCGCCCTCCCCTGGCCACGCATCGGATTTCTGATCGTGGGCGCGCTGTTGACCGGCGCGGGCGCGCTGCTGGTGGTGCGGCGCGTCAATCGGCCGCTTGCCGCGCTCGCCCAAGCCGCCACCGGCTTTGGCCGCGGCGAGACCCCGCCCCCCTTGCCGGAAGACGGCCCGGCGGAGATCCGCCGCGTGTCGCGGGCCTTCAATCGCATGACCGAGGATGCGCGGCGCTATGAACGCGATCGGGCGCTGCTGCTGGCCGGCGTGTCCCATGATCTGCGCACGCCGCTCGCGCGCCTGCGCTTGGCCGTGGAGATGTATGGGGGCGATGCGGAATTACGCGTGGGCATGGTCGAGGATATCGAGGAGATGGATGCGATCCTGGCGGAATTTCTCGCCTATGCCCGACACGGCGTCCAGGAGGCCCCGGTCATGGGCGACCTCGATGCCCTGGTCCACGATGTCGTCTTGCGCTTCCGGCGGCGCACGCCCGACATCGACTACCGGCCCGAGCTGGCACCGCGCTTCCCCTACCGGCCGGTGGCCATTGGCCGGCTGGTATCGAACCTGGTGGATAACGCCGTCTCGCACGGCAAGCCACCGATCGCGGTGCGCCTGTTGGTCGCCGAGGGCTGCGTGCGCATCGTGATCGAGGATAGCGGCGCGGGCTTGAGCGAGGCGCGCTGCGCGGAACTCATGGCCGCGCGGGACTTGCACGCAGCCGGCCGCCGCGGGCTCGGGCTTGCCATCGCGCGACGGATTGCCGAGGCCCACGGCGGCACGCTCGACCTCGCCCCGCGCGACGGGGGCGGCCTGCGGGCCACCATCCGCCTCCCGCTGCCCGGAGATAGCCGCCTATTCGAAGGCGCAGCCGGCGCGCACGCCCATGGCCTTTAGGATCTTGGCCAAGGGGCACAGGCCGGTGAACGAGGCCTGCAACAGGTTCGCGCCCACGAACGCCGTGACCCACAACCAATCGGTGGACACATAGTGCGAGAGCAGCAGGCTGAGCAGGATTACGCTTCCGGCAAAGGCCATCACAACCCGATCGACTGACATACATCACCTCCCGAGAATTGACACATGGACTCATTATATCATGGTTTGCTAATATTGAAGGGCCGCGGGCCTCATAGGAGGTCCGGCCACGCGAACCTCGCGTCGGCGACCGCCACGAAAGACGGGTTCAGCTGTCGGGCATGATGGTAGACGAGCGGCTCGCGGCCAGCCACCCAGACCGCCCCGCCGCTCTCCTCCACCAGGCATTGGCCGGCGGCCGTATCCCAGGTGTGCGTCGGACCTAGACGCGGATAGAGATCGGCGCGGCCCTCGGCGAGCCAGCCGAATTTCCATGCCGAACCAAGCGCCGCGCGCTCGATGCCCCCCTCGCCGCATGCGAGCGCCTCGCACAAGCGGGTGACCGCCTCGGTGCCGTGCCGGGCGCTGCCCAACACGCGCACCGGTCCGCCCGCGAAGGTCCGTCCGGTCAGGCACTCCACGCGTCCTTGCGCCTTCTTGAAGGCGCCCCCGCCCTTCACCGCGAAATAGCACTCGCCCGTGACCGGCACGAATATGACGCCGACCACCGGCCGTCCATCCTCGACGAGCGCCACATTCACCACGAACGCGTCGGTGCGCGCCACGTACTCCTTGGTCCCGTCGAGCGGATCGACGGACCAGTACCGGTCCCCGCTAATCTCGTCGCCCTCTTCCGAAGCCACCGGCACATCCGGCGTGGCCTGGGTGAGGACCGTCATGATGGCCTCGTGCGCGGCCCGATCGGCCGGCGTCACCGGACTGCCGTCGCTTTTCAGGTCCACGGGTCCGGCGGTACGGTAATGTCTCAGTATCGCCGCGCCCGCCCGCTCTCCCGCGGTCTGCGCCCATTCCAGATATCGCCCGTAGCTCCCATTCACTCCGCTATTCCCCTCGCAATAATAGGTCAATGACGCCAGTGGATGGTTATTATTCCATAACATGCGCACGCACGCCGCCAAAAATCCCTTATCCGGCCATACC
>DAHWGZ010000233.1 GCA_027335965.1 Acidiferrobacter sp. | reverse complement strand
CGGCGCGCGCCTCGCGCGGGGCACGGTGCGCGCCCCGTTCGCCGGGACCGTACGCTATGCGGCGGCGCCCGGCGCCTGGGTGACGCGCGGCGCGGAGGTGGTCGCCATCGGCGGCGCGGGCGGCGTTTACGAAAGCTGCGCGCTCACCGTGCGCGAGGCCGACCGGCTCTATGTCGGGGCGCGGGCCGTGCTTGCCGCCCATGGGTCCCTGCGGCCGGCCGGGCGCGTCTATGCCCTGGCGGCGCGCGCCGACCGCCTGGGGTTCGTGCGCGCCTATGTGCATGGCCTGCATCGACCGCTGCGCCCCGGACAGGTCCTGCGGCTCACGCTGCTCGGGCACCGGCAAGCCGCCATCGCCGTGCCAAGCTCGGCGCTCATGGTGCGCCATGGGCGCGCGCGCCTGTATGTCCTGAAGAACGGGCGGGCGCAAGCGGTGCCGGTGAAGGTCCTGCGCATCGATGCCCGCCGGGTGTTCGTCGCCGGCGCCGTGGGTCGCGGCGCGCCGGTGATCGACTCCGGCGTCGCGCGCCTGCGCGCCGGGGTGGCGGTGCGAGTCCTTCGGTGAGGGCTTATCTCGAGGCCTTGTGGGCCAATCGCCATACCACCGCCCTGGTCGCGGTGCTCGTGCTCGCGGCCGGCGTGGTGGCCTTCAACGCCCTGCCGCGCAGCGTGTTCCCGAGCGTCAACTTTCCGCGCGTCTCGGTGCTGGTGAGCGACGGCTATCTTCCGGTGCACGCCATGCTCGTGCGCGTGACCGAGCCCCTGGAGCAGGCCGCGAAGGGCGTGCCGAACGTGACCTTGGTGCGCTCGACCACGAGCAATGGCCTGAGCAAGATCCACGTGTTCTTCAATGGCGCCATCACCCCCAACAACGCCTATCTGCTGCTCGAGGCGCGCCTCGGGCAGGTGAGGCTGCCGCCGACGGCGCACATGAGCGTGCGGCTCATGATGCCGAGCATCTACCCGTTCGCCGAGTACGCCCTGGTCTCGCAAAAGAAGACCAGCAGCGCGATGATGCCGACCTACGCCTTTACCATCAAACCACGGCTGCTGGACGTCCCGGGCGTCTATACCGTGGCCTCGGTCGGCCGCGGCTGGCCCGAGGTGCACGTCGACCTGTCGTTGCGGCGCCTCATCGCCCACCATATCGGGCTCTCGCGCATCGTATCCCTCCTGCGCGCCCACCAGGGGCCGTATTTCGGGGGGATCATGGCGGGCTTTCATGACAGCTTCCTTTTGACCGCCGCCGGTCGCCCCGCGACGGTCGCCGCGCTCCGCCGGCTACCGGTGCCCCTGGGGGGCGTCCGCGGCGCCACGCTGCCGTTGTCGGCGCTCGCGCGCGTCGCCGTAGGCCCCCCGCCGCGCATTCGCGGCTCGGCCGTCGCCCACCAGGCCCACAGCCTCCTGATCGAGGTGGCGGCGCAGGAGAGCGCCAACGTCGAGCAGGTCGCCCACGGCGTGGCCCGCGCCATCGCGTCCTTGCGCCGGGGCCTGCCGCGCGACGTGCGTCTGGTGCGCGACTACGACCTCTCGCGGCTCATCGTGGCGAGCCTGCATGACGTATGGATGGCGCTCATTCTGGGGACCATCATCACCTTCGCGGTGCTGCTCGCCTTCCTGCGACGCTTCGACACCGCGCTCGCGACCGTGGTGGTCGTGCCCCTGTCGCTCGCCGGCACCTTCGTGGTGCTGCATGTCCTGCATCTTGGCCTCAACATCATGACCCTGGGCGGCATCACCGCCGCCATAGGCGCGCTCGTCGACCACGCCATCGTCGTCATCGAGCAGGCGACCCACGCGCATGCCCCGGGGACCATCGCCGAGCGCCGCGCCCGGGCCCTGCGCGCCGCAGGCGAGGTCTTGCCCATGATGACCTTCGCGACCCTGACCTCGGCCCTGGTGTTCGTGCCGCTCATATTGCTGAGCGGCACCATCGGCATCCTGTTTCGGCAGATGGCGGTGGCGCTCGTCACCGCGCTGGTCGTGTCCCAGGCGGTGGCGCTGTCGGTGACCCCGCTGCTCGCCACCTATCTCGCCGGGCGCGAACGATTGGCCCCCAAGGCGTGGCGCCCGGCGCGTCGCGCGCGCGTGGCCTATGCCCGGGCGCTGCGCCGCGGGATGCGCAAGCCCATCCTCGGCATCGTGGCGAGCCTCGCGATCCTGGCGGGGGCCTACGGGATCTTCCGGGTGCTGCCCACGGCCTTCCTGCCGGCGTGG
>DAHWGZ010000232.1:1869-2255 GCA_027335965.1 Acidiferrobacter sp. | reverse complement strand
GACAGGTGCGACCCGCGTATCAACCGATCGTGGCATTGGCCGACGGGCGTGTTATGGCCAAGGAGGCCCTGGCGCGCATCGTGACCGTTCAAGGGGTTCTCGAGGCTCAGCACTTTATCGAGGCCGCTGACCGCTTCCAGTGGCTCCATCGGCTCGATAACGACATGATCTGTCAGGTCATCGAGGATTGCGCCGCATCGTGTAAGGCCCAGGGTCCGGCCATCGCCTATTTCGTGAATGTCTCAACCGACCTTCTCCATCATCCCGATCGGGTACAGGAACTCCTCGAGCGCATCACGCGCACGACACTGCCATACGCCGACACCGATAAGCCGCTCGTCATCGAGATCACCGAACGGCAGTTTCTGGGCGACTTCGATGCCGTG
>DAHWGZ010000232.1:0-1859 GCA_027335965.1 Acidiferrobacter sp. | reverse complement strand
ACCTCACCGAACTGCCGTTTGCCTTCGTCAAACTCGACCACGCGCTCGTGAACCGGGTCCAGACCGCGCAGGGCCGGCGCATCCTCCGCGGACTCCAGGATCTCGCGGCCGACCTCGGATTTCGCACGATCGCCGAGGGGGTCGAGGATGAGGCCTGCGCCGACGCCCTGGCCGCCATCGGGATCGACTGGGCACAGGGCCATTACTTCGCAGCACCACGATTCGAGGATGCGCGCGGCGCACGATAAGGACCTGCCTGGCAGCAAGCGACGGCGTTCGAGGACGATGGTGTTGACGGAGGAGGTCCTCTGGCAGATAACGATTGCCCCTATTCGCGCGCCTGCCGGATTGGGCAAGATGATCGAGGCGATCACGGCAGGCCTCCCGGGTCTCTCGGGGCAGTTCCCGCCCTCCAGGGACGCATCAGCATCGCAAAGGCCTCGTAGATGGTCTCCGGGGGCGGCGGACAGCCGGGTATCGTAAGATCCACAGGGACCACGCGGTCCACCGCGCCCACGGTGGCATAGTTGGCGGTGTAGACCCCACACCCGCATGCGCAGTCCCCCAGGGCGACGACGCGTTTGGGGTCGGGCATGGCGTCATAAGCGATACGCAAGGGATCGGCCATGGCGCATGTAACCGGACCCGTGACCAGCAGAATATCGGCGTGGCGCGGGCTTGCCACCAAGCGCACCCCGATGCCCGCGAGATTATAGACGGCATTGCCGAGGGCCTGGATCTCGAGCTCGCAGCCATTGCATGACCCGCTATCGACATGGCGCACGGCAAGCGAGCGCCCAAGCTCGGCCGCCAACGACGCCGGGGATGTCTGCGCGCCGCAGCCTGGCCCCGGGCGAGCGCTGGGCCAGCGAGGAAGGATGCCGGTTTTCAGGATTTGGCGCAGAAGCTTGTGCATGGCGATTAGAGATCGTGGCCGCTATAGGCGAGGTTGAAGGATTTGTTGATGAGCGGAAAGTCCGGGACGAGCTCGCCTGGCACCACGCGCTCGAGGAGCGGCCAGTTCTGCCAGGAGGGGTCATGGATATGGACATGATGGCTTCCAAGGCCCGGCGCGCGCATCACCGCGGCCAGGACCGGCCCGCGCCAGCCCTCCACGGCGCCAAGCCCCAGTACGCCGCGCGGTCGACCGCAGGGCACGCGCGCCGGGCCGCCCGGGAGCGTGGCGAGGATGGCGTGGATAAGCCGCAAGGACTCATAGATCTCATCGAAGCGTACCGCGACGCGTGCGGCGACATCACCCCCGGCGCGCGTCGAGATGCGCGTCTTCAGCGTGTCGTAAGGCGGTGACGGCGAGCATACCCGCAGGTCGCTGCCGATCCCGCTCGCGCGCGCGACGAGACCCGCCGCCCCCAGGGCCCGCGCCCGGGTCTCGTCGAGGCGCCCGGTCCCGAGGAAGCGTTCCTGCAGGCCGGCATGATCGTCGATGATGTTCTGGAGGCCGCGCGTGGCCTGAAGGAGGGTGGTGCATTCGCCATCGAGGAGGGCGATCGCCGCAAGGTCGAGATCGCCGGCCACGCCGCCTGGAATGATCGCGTCCATCAGATAGCGATGACCGAAGAGCCGCCTATGCATCTGGAGCCATCGTTCCTTCAAAAGGCCGAACTGCGTGTGCCCAAATGCGAGCCCGCCGTCCTGGCAGAGCGCGCCGAGATCACCCAGGTGGTTGGCGATGCGCTCACGCTCCCACAGCAAGGCGCGCAACCAGAGCGCCCGCGGCGGGACCGTGCACGCGCTCACCGCCTCCACAGCCATGGCATAGGCCCCGGCATAGGCGGCGGTGCTGTCGGCGCAGATGCGGCCGGCCAACCGTGCCCCCTCGGCGAGCGGCATCTCCTCGA
>DAHWGZ010000231.1 GCA_027335965.1 Acidiferrobacter sp. | reverse complement strand
AGAGATCGGGCTCACCCCGCAGCTTGTCGCGCGTCTTAGCGCGCGGTTGGGCCCGGTGGTCGGCATGCTGCACTCGGGCTGCGCCGCGGGCGAGCGCGCACGAATCTGGTCGGCGGCCGCCGCGGGGCGGATCGCTGTGGTCGTGGGGACCCGTTCCGCGGTATTCACGCCCATGCGCCACCTGGCCCTCATTATCGTTGATGAGGAGCACGATCCATCCTTCAAGCAGCAGGAGGGTTTCCGCTACCATGCCCGCGACCTTGCGGTATGGCGCGCCAAGCATCTCGGCGTGCCGGTGGTGCTCGGTTCGGCCACCCCATCCCTTGAAAGCTACCGCCATGCCCGCCAGGGCCACTACCATCTGCTCACCTTGCCGAACCGTGGACCGCGGCGGGCCTTGCCGACTGTGCGTCTGGTCGATCTCGGGCGCGAGTCGTCGCGTAGCGGCCTGTCCGCGCCGCTGATAGAGGCCCTGCGCGCGCGGCTTACGCGCGGTGAGCAGGCGCTCTTGTTTCTGAACCGGCGCGGTTATGCCCCGGTGTTGCTGTGCCCCGAATGCCGCTGGCATGCCCCTTGCGACCGCTGCGATGCGCGTCTCACGGTCCACCTGGACCGCCACCGCCTGCGTTGTCACCACTGCGGGCGCGAACAACCGGTACCGGCGGTGTGTCCCCGTTGCGGCCACCCCAAGCTTCTGCGCGTCGGCGAGGGCACCGAGCGCATCGAGGAGGCCCTGCGCCGCGTCCTGCCCGACGCCCGTATCGTGCGCGTGGACCGCGATACGACCGCAAGTCGCCGAGCCTTCGAGACATTACTGCGCAAGGTCCACGGTCATGAGGTCGATGTCCTGATCGGCACACAGATGTTGGCCAAGGGCCATGATTTTCCCCATGTGACGCTAGTCGGCGTGATCCACGCCGACCAGGGGCTCCATGGCAGCGATTTTCGCGCCGACGAGCAGCTGTTCTCCCAGATCGTGCAGGTGGCCGGCCGTGCCGGCCGCGATGAAAAGCCCGGCGAGGTCCTTATCCAAACCCATCATCCTACGCACCCTTTGTGGGCGCCGCTCACCCGCCTGGATTACGGGGCCTTCGCTGAGATGGCCTTGCAAGATCGGCGCGATACGCTATTCCCGCCCTACGCCCATTGCGCGCTCATACGCGCCGAGGCGCGCGCACCGAACCTGGCCACGCGCTTTTTGGAGGCCGCACGGCAGCTCGCTGCGGACCCGTCCGATGTGACCCTGGGGTGCGTGCTCCCAGCGGTCCTCGCGCGTCGTGCCGGTTACTACCGCGCCCAGCTTCTGGCGACGAGCCAAAGGCGTGCCGCCCTGCAGGCCTGGCTCAAGGTCTGGCTGTCGCGGATTCCCGAAATCCCCGACGCGCCGCGCGTACGCTGGTCGGTGGATGTCGATCCCTACTCGCTCTTCTGAACATGTTCAACATCGCCGCCTATCTGTCCAGGGGCCCGTCATTCACCTCCTCAAGTTCTTGAGAGAGGCGAAGGGCATTCGAATCCGCTGGCTTTTTGGGTTGTGCTCTTGCTATAACAGGCGGCATGAACGATCCGGGCCAGGGTGTGGGGATGGCGGTGTCGCCCCCACAAAAAGGGGGTTGTCCACGGGTGCACGTGCGCCTGATCCGCCCGGGCGAACGTGCCGAGTGGGACCGCTTGATGCGCGCCCACCACTGACCGACGCGGACGCCCAGGCGCTCTTTGCGCGCTTGGGGTCCTTGGAGGACCCCCGCGCGAGGCGCGGGCTGCGCCACACGCAGCGCTCGCTCATCGCCATCATTCTGTGTGCCGTGATCAGTGGGGCGCAGGGACCGACCGCCATCGGCGAGTGGGTTAAACGCCTCCCGCCGGCGATGCTGCGTCGGTTGCGCTGCCGCAGGACCGCCGATGGCCACTATGAACCCCCGTCCGAGCCCACGATCCGCCGTCTGTTGCAGACTCTCGATATCGCGGCGCTGGAGCGGGGCCTCGGGGATTGGCTACACGCGCAGGGCGTAGCCGATGAACCGGTGGCACTCGATGGCAAGACTTTGCGGGGATCGCAGGAAGGGGGCGGCCGGCCGGCCCGGCAACTGGTCGCCGCGTTCGGGCACACGAGCCATGTGGTCTTCAATCAAGTGGCGGTGGCCGACAAGGCGAGTGAGCAGAGGGCGGTGAAGCCCCTGCTCGATCCCTTGACCTTGGCGGGGCGTGTGGTGACCGCCGGCGCCCTGCACACGCAAACGGAAACTGCCCGCTATCCAGCAATT
>DAHWGZ010000230.1 GCA_027335965.1 Acidiferrobacter sp. | reverse complement strand
AGGTGGCGCCGACGAGCTTGACGCCCCGCTCATAGGCTTGATGGTAGGGCTTGGCACCCTTGAAGCTCGGCAAAAAGCCGTGATGGATGTTGATGATGCGATTGGGGTAGCGCCGGCATAGAGTGTCGGGGAGGATCTGCATGTAGCGGGCGAGGACCATGACGTCGCCTTGCGCATCCTCGAATAGCTCGGCGATCCGCGCGAAGGCCGCGGGCTTGTCGCCGGAAACCACCGGTACATGGTGAAAGGGGATGCCATGCCATTCCACGAACCCCCGGTGCGTATCATGATTCGATATGACGCATGGGATCTCGATGTCCCATTCCTGCGCCTGCCAGCGGGCCAGGAGATCGTAGAGGCAGTGGCCGAGCTGCGAGACCAGGATCACCACGCGTTTTTTGCAGGCACTGTCCACCAATCGCCAATCCATGGTGAATTCTGCCGCGATCGGGGCGAGCCGTTCCCGGAAGCTCATGGCGTCGAAGGGTAGGGAGTCGGCAAGAATCTCCTGGCGCATGAAGAACCGGCCACCTTCCGGGTCGGAGTGGTGGTTGGCCTCGGTGATCCAGCCGCCGTGGGCGGCAATAAGGCCGCTTACGGCGGCGACGATACCGACACGATCGGGGCACGAGAGTGTCAGCGTGTAACGGCGGGGCATCCGGGCTCCGGGAGGATGGCAACAGGCCGCCATTTTGACATCCTCCCGCTTCTCAAAGGAAGGATATTTCCGACCTCACCGCCTTGGTCCCGGTTTCGCGATACTCGCCCCGCTTACTTTGGAGTGGAGATCGCGGGTTCGTCTCGGCAAATCCCGGAATGACAAGGGGCACGGGGTAGCGCTGTGCGCGTCTCGCCGCGAAGCCGGCATGCGCCGCACGATCGACTGCCGGTAACGTGGCCTGGCGGGCGGGGGCGGCCGCGGGGTCGTTACCGGCGGCTGGCAAAGAGGCGCGCTTGGGCGGCGAGCGCGAAGACCGCGCCGCTTGCACATACCGCCGGCCATCGCGCCTCCTGCCAGGCCAGGGTCCCTACGAACGATCCGAGGGCACCCCCTGCGAAGTAGGCGGTCATATAGAGGGCCGTCAGGCGATTTCGGATGGCGGCGCTCAGGGCATAGATGCGGGTCTGGTTCGAAACGTGACTGCCTTGGACGCCGGCGTCGAGGAGCGCCGCGCCGACGGCGACACCGGCGAGGGAGTCGCCGGCCCTCCATAAGACCAGGAATGCCGCCACCACGAGTCCGAGAAATGCGCCGTTGATGCCGCGCGCGCCGATGCGTTCGGATAGCCGGCCGGAAAGGGGTGCCGCCAGGGCGCCGGTCACGCCGATGAACCCCGTGATTCCGACCATGCGACTGGCGTCGTCTGGAAACAGGCGGGCGTAATGAAAGACGAGCGGTGTCCAAAAACTATTGAAGGCGGCAAAGCCCATGGCGCCAAGGAAGGCGTGGAGACGGAGTATGGGCTCCTGTCGCCAAAGCGTGATCAGGGATCGGAGCAAGGCCCTGTGGGTGGCCGGCTCGGTCGGCGGCTGACGGGGCAGGAGGCGGGCGGCGGCAACCGCGCACAAGGCCATGGCGCCGGCCGCGATCGCGTAGATAAGGCGCCATCCGAGAAAGGCCCCGAAGCCGCTCAAGGCCCGGGACACGATGATGCCGACCAGAAGACCACTCATGACGAGACCTACCGCGCGCCCGCGACGGGCCGGCTCGGCGAGGTTTGCGGTATAAGGGACGAGCAGCTGCGGGACGGTGGTGACCAGTCCCATAAAAAGGCAGGCCGCGAGCAGGATCGGTAAGGTCGGGCTGAGCGCCACCAGAGCCAGCGCGCCGGCTATGAGTCCGGTGGTCGTGATGATGAGGCGTTTGCGCTCCTGGCCATCGCCCAGGGGTACGATGAGCATGAGGCCTGCGGCATAGCCGATCTGGGTGGCGACGGTCACGAGACCGGCGCGGCCCGGTGCGATATGGAAACTCGCGGCGATGCGTGTGAGCAGTGGCTGGCTATAGTACAGGTTCGCGACGGTCGCGCCGGCCAGGAACGCCAGAAATCCGAGCAAAGTGGTGGACAGGGACGCCCCAGACGCGGCGTGCGGATCTTCATTACGGGACATGGGATGCCATTGAGAGTAACGGCCCGAGTGTAGCGCTTTCATGGCCGACCGCAACATGACCATGGTCGGCTCCCCGGACGATCATGTCGGTCAGATCCCATCGAGACCCGCGTTCGCTGTCTTGTCATCGTCACCGGGATTCGCCAGACTCGCAAACATTCTGTTCATGAAAAGGCGTCGATGCCATGCCCAAAGCCTTAGCCAAG
>DAHWGZ010000022.1 GCA_027335965.1 Acidiferrobacter sp. | reverse complement strand
TTTCTGTTGACCACGATGGCAATCACACAGCTCGCCGATGCCGAACAATGCCTGCGCTGGTACTGCCTGCGCTGGCGTATCGAAGACTGGCACCGCGTGTTGAAATCCGGCTGTCGCATCGGCCATCTTGCCCATGACACCGCAGAGCGCCTGCGCCGGGCCATCGCCATCAATCTCGTCATTGCCTGGCGGATCATGCTCATGACGCTGCTCGGCCGGGACACACCGCCACTGCCCCCCGACATCCTGTTCTCGGACGTGGAACTGCGCACCCTGCGTGCCTTTGCCAAGAAGAGCCGATTGAAGCCCCCCGAGCATCTGGAGGATGCCGTGCGCCTGGTCGCCAAGATCGGAGGCTATCTGGGGCGCAACAACGATCCCCCGCCGGGCCATCAACTCCTCTGGCAGGGGTACCGGGAATTCCAGCTCATGTGCCTGGGTGCCGCCTTGTTGGCGGAAGACGGATGATGTCCCGTCGCCACTTATGGGTAAAGGGCAGGGCTAGGCGGGGCCCTCAGCCCGCCTGCTCGCGGATGGCGTGGAAGCGGGCCTTGGGAAACCGTTCGGCGGTGAGGTCGAGGTGCGAGCGCGACGGCGCCAGATAGGCGAGCGCCCCGCCCGCGTCGCGGGCGAGGTGACCTGCAAGGCGCCGGTGCAGATCGGCGAGCGTATCGGCGTCGGCCTCGAGCCAGCGCACCGCAACCACCGGGGCCGGCTCGAAGTCGGCCTCGACCCCATATTCGTTGCGCAATCGGTAGGTCACGACCTCGAACTGCAGGGCGCCGAGCGCGCCCAAGATCATCTCGTGCCCGGAAAGCGGCCTAAAGAGCTGGGTTGCGCCCTCCTCGGTGAGCTGCTCGAGCCCGCGCGAGAGCGCCTTGCTCTTCAGGGGGTCGCGCAGCACCACGCGCCGGAAGAGCTCGGGCGCGAAGTTGGGGACGCCGGTAAAGCGCAACGGCTCGCCTTCGGTAAAGGTGTCCCCGATGCGGATCGTGCCGTGATTGGGCAGACCCAGGATATCCCCGGCATAGGCCTCATCGGCCATGGTGCGCTCGTTGGCGAGGAAGGTGAGGGCGTTGGCGGCATTGATCTCGCGCCCTTCGCGGGCATGATAGAGGCGCATGCCGCGCCGGTAGCGTCCCGAACAGATGCGCACGAACGCCATGCGGTCCCGGTGCTGCGGGTCCATGTTTGCCTGGATCTTGAAGACGAAACCGGAAAAGGCCTCCTCGTCGGGCGCCACCACGCGCGTGGCGGTGGGTCGCGGCAAGGGGGGAGGGGCGAAGGCGACGAAGGCGTCCAGCAGGTCGCGCACGCCGAAGTTATTCAGGGCCGACCCGAAGAACACCGGGGATTGGCGCGCCGCGCGATAGGCCTCGACATCCACCGCCGGGGCCGCCCCGCGCACCAGTTCGATCTCCTGAAGGGTGCGCTCGTACTCGTCGCCCAGGATGGCCTTGAGGTCGGGGTCGCGCAGGGAAAGCAGGCGCTCTTCCTGGATGCGCTCGCTGCGCCCCTGCGGCATGAGGCGCGCCATTTCGTCGGCCAGCCGGCAGATGCCGCGGAAGCGCTGACCCATGCCGAGCGGCCAGGTCACGGGCGCGCAACTGATGTTCAGGGTCCGCTCGATCTCGTCCAACAACTCAAGCGGCTCCCGGCCTTCGCGGTCCAGCTTGTTCACGAAGGTGATGATCGGGGTGTTGCGCATGCGGCACACCTCGAGCAGCTTCACGGTCTGGGCCTCGACGCCTTTCGCGGCGTCGATCACCATGAGCACCGAGTCGACCGCCGTCAGCGTCCGGTAGGTGTCCTCGGAGAAGTCCTGGTGGCCGGGGGTGTCGAGCAGGTTCACGATGGCATCGCCATACGGGAACTGCATGACCGATGAGGTCACGGAGATCCCGCGCTCGCGCTCGAGCGCCATCCAGTCGGAGGTGGCATGGCGCGCCGCCTTGCGGCCCTTGACCGCGCCGGCGAGCACGATGGCGCCGCCAAAAAGCAGAAGCTTTTCGGTGAGGGTGGTCTTTCCGGCGTCGGGATGCGAAACGATCGCAAAGGTCCGGCGGCGGGCAATCTCGGTCGTCAAGGAGGGCATGGGAGGGCGCAAGGATACACGCGGGAGGCCGCCAAAACTAGCGTCGCTTCGCCTGCGCGGCCCACATCGGTATACTGGACCTCTCCATGGCCACGCTTTATCCGCCCACAGAGCCGTACGCGCAGCATCGCATCGCGGTGAGCGCCCCGCACATCCTTTATGTCGAGGAGAGCGGCAACCCGCGGGGGCTGCCGGTCGTGTTCCTGCACGGCGGCCCCGGGGCGGGCTGCGAGCCTTATCACCGCCGGTTCTTCGACCCCATGCGCTACCGCATCGTCCTGTTTGATCAGCGGGGCGCCGGGCAATCGGCGCCGCACGCGGCGCTGGACGGCAACACGACCGCCGAGCTCGTCGCCGACATCGAGCATATACGGACCCGCCTTGGCATAGACCGGTGGCTGGTGTTCGGGGGTTCGTGGGGCTCGACGCTCGCGCTCACCTACGGCGAAACCCATCCCGAACGGGTGCTGGGCCTGATCCTGCGCGGCATCTTCCTGTGCCGGCCGGCGGAGATCCGCTGGTTCTACCAGGAGGGCGCGAACTGGGTGTACCCCGACTACTGGGAGGACTTCATCGCGCCCATCCCGGAGGCCGAGAGGGGCGACATGGTGGGCGCCTACTATCGGAGGCTCACCGGATTAGACGAGGATGAGCGCCTGCGCTGCGCCCGCGCCTGGTCCCTATGGGAGGGGCGCACCGCCAACCTGAGCCCGAAGAAAGAGGTCGTGGACTTTTTCGGGCTGGGTCACACGGCGCTCGCGCTCTCGCGCATTGAATGCCATTACTTCATGCATGATGCCTTTCTGCGCGACAATCAGCTCCTCGCGGACGCCCACCGCCTGGCGGGCGTGCCCGGCGTCATCGTGCAAGGTCGCTACGACCTGATCTGCCCCATGCGCAGCGCGTGGGAACTGCATGCCGCATGGCCTCGGAGCACGCTTAACGTCGTGCCCGAGGCGGCCCATTCAGCCACCGAGCGCGGCATCACAAGCGCGCTCATCGAAGCGACGGACGCCTTCGCCCGGGACACCCCATGGCCACCTACGCCATAGGCGACCTGCAGGGCTGTCTGCGATCCTTGCAGGAGCTGCTCGCGCACATCCACTACGTGGATGGCGTGGACCGCCTGTGGTTCACGGGCGACCTCGTCAACCGCGGGCCCGAGTCGCTCGAGACCCTGAGATTTCTGCGCACCCTGACGGACCCCGTCATCGTGCTCGGCAATCATGACCTGCATCTGCTCGGCGTAGCCTGCGGGGCCCGCCGCGTCGGCACGGACGACACCCTGGAGGCCATCCTTTCGGCCCCCGATCGCATCGAGCTGCTCGACTGGCTAAGAAAGCAACCGCTCCTGTATCATGATCAAGATCATGACATCGCCATGGTGCACGCCGGTGTTCCCGCGCCATGGGATATCCGCGAGGCGCGCACCCTGGCCGCCGAACTCGAGGCGGTCCTTCGGGGGCCCGATCTGTGTCGGGCGCTGGGAGGCGTATATGGCCCTTTGCCCGACCTGTGGAGTCCGGCGCTCACGGGCGCCGCGCGGCTGCGCTACATCGCCAACGCCTTGACGCGCATTCGCTATTGCGACCTGCAAGGACGACTCGACATGCGCGACAAGGGCCCGCTTGGGACCCAGACCCCCGGCCTCGTACCGTGGTTCGACGTGCCGGGACGGCGCAGCCGGGAGACACGCATCCTGTTCGGTCATTGGTCGAGCCTGGGTCGCCGCACCTTCGGAAACGTCATTTGTCTTGATAGCGGGTGTCTGTGGGGCGGGACGCTGACCGCCTTGCGACTCGAAGACTCCGTCTTTTTTTCGGTACCCTGCGAGAGTCGCGGGACTTGAGGACATTAGGATGAGCAAAAACGCGCATCGCATCGAGGTCGGCGTGAAGGCCGCCTATCTGGACAACCAGTCGGCCCCCGAGGCCAATCGCTACGTCTTCGCCTACACGATCACGATCACCAATACCGGATCGGTGCCAGCGCGACTCCTGACGCGTCACTGGATCATCACCGACGCCAACAACAAGGTTCAGGAAGTGCGCGGCGACGGGGTGGTGGGCGAACAGCCCTACCTGGAGCCCGGCATGAGCTTCGAATACACGAGCGGCGCCATGATCGAGACGCCCGTGGGGAGCATGCGCGGGAGCTACCAGATGGTGGCCGACGACGGGACATGCTTCGATGCCGACATCCCGGCATTCTCATTGAGCATCCCGCGCACACTGCATTAGTCCCGAACGCGGGCGGCCACGATCGACGAGACCGCGCGGGCCGCGGCTAGGGCTCCGACCAGCGTATGCAGTCGCGACCCGCCTCCTTGGCGGCATAGAGCGCCATGTCGGCGCGCGCCAGGAGTCGCTCGATGCCCCGGTCGTCGCGATGGTTGCGCGTGGCCCCTATGCTGACCGTGATGCCATATTCCTGACCGTTGGCGGCCGCGAATCGCAGGCGGCGGGCGGATTCGCCGATGCGCTCGGCGACGCCTTGCGCCTCCTTGCGGCGGGCCTCTTGAAGCAAGATGCCGAATTCCTCGCCGCCGAGACGTCCGAAGCAATCCGTTTCACGCACCTCCGGGGCGACCGCCTCGGCAAAGCTCTGCAACACCACATCGCCCGCGACGTGCCCGTAACGATCATTCACGGTCTTGAACTGATCCAGATCGACGATGAAAAGCACGACATCCTTCTCGTAACGCGCGGCGCGGCGCAGGCATTCGCCCGCCTTGTCGAGAAAGGCGCGGCGATTGGCGATACCGGTCAGGCTGTCGCTCGTGGCAAGCGTCCGCAGCTCACGCTCGCGGCGCTTGCGATCGCTCACGTCCCGACAAATGCCCTCGACCCCCACAAATTCCCCGGCGGGGCCGCGCAGGGCATAACTGCTGATCGATGCGTCGATGATGACCCCGTCACGCCGCACCATGCGGCCATCGAAGTCCTGCACATGTCCATCCTTCTGCAAAGCCTTTTTGAGTGGTTCGCGATCGTCGGGGCTCGGATAGAAGTCCTCCGCGCGCCGGCCCACGATCTCGTCCGGCTCGTAGCCCAGGACGCGGCGCACGGCCAGCCCCACCTCGAGGATCACGCCGCTGGCGTCGGTCCGGTAATATACGTCTTGCGTATTTTCGAACAGCCGCTGGAAGCTCTCCTCGTTTTCCTTTAGGCGATCCTCGGCTTCGTAGCGCTTGGTTTCGTCCATGGAAATGACCGCGACCAGGCATTCGCGGCCCACGGCGATGCGGGCACTCGTGGTCGTGATGCGGCGCAATCGGCCGCGGCGCGTAAGAAGCCTGAGCGCCAGCGGGGCGTTCACGGCGGCGCCCTCCTCGAGATCGCGCATGCGATCCTCGACTGCCGCGGCATCCAGGGGGTGCGCGAAGGCGGTCGGCGGCAAGCCCAGCAGCTCCTCCACCGACTCCGCTTCCATCAAAACGCATGTGGCCCGATTCACGAAGATCGCCTCGGCGCCCGCGAAGATCACAAGCGGCAGGGGAATCATTTCGAGAAGATGGCGATAGGGGAAATCCGGCGCCGCAAACACGTCCGAAAAGTTGTTGGCAACAGTGATCACCGTCGGGCTCCTGGGCAGGCGTGTCGGATAAAGAGAGGCCGGCGACCAGAGGCCGGCCGGGATCTTGCGATCGCGGCTCGCCAACGCCCAGCGAAATTCCCCGCGGTCGGACGCAATCGATACCCTGACGATACCGCGTGACGCGCGCAAACAAAAGCGCGCCGCTTGGCTGTTACAGGCTGTTGCATGTTTTTGACAGCCGATATGACGCGGCTTTTGCGCGGGGCTTGGCGAAGCCCCGGACGGCGGGATCCCGGGGGGCTCGCCGGCCGGCGGGCGGGCCTGACGAACCGCGCGAGGGGCAGTGACGCAGCGCGTCGATATCGCGGGCGCTCGGCGGGGCAAATCTCCTATGTCACTGTACTGGCGAGATTTTTTGGAATCGTTCGGACTGGCATGATGCTTGCTGGTAATAAGGGCAAGAAAGCGCGGGATTGTCTGGGAGGACGGCATGCTGAGTTGCGTACTGACGCTGGTCAATGACTATAGGGAGGCATTCGGGGTGCGCCCGAACGTCGTTTATATGAACCAGGCGCACTACGAATACCTGCGCGAGGAGATGCCGGGGATTCGGGCGCATGACGATGTGGTGGCGATGCTGGGGATCGATATCTCGCTATCGAGCCATGTCACCTATCCGCATGTCGCCACGGCGCAATTTCGCGAGCAGCGCATCCTCGTGAGCTGACGATTCCGTGTGGGGGTAAAACACTTGGGGGCCGAAAGGCCCCCTTCTTTTTGGTCCTTGGACCGGCGGGGCGCCGGTCAGGGCCCCGAGAGCCGCGAGAACACCTGCTCGGCGGCCGCCACCGTGGCCTTGATGTCGGCCTGGGTGTGGACCGCGGACACGAATCCGGCCTCATACGCCGACGGCGCGAGATAGACGCCGAGGCCCAGGAGCCCATGAAAGAAGCGCCGGAAGCGGTCGGCATCGGCGCGCATCACGTCCTCGTAATACCGCACCGGGCCGTCCGCGAAGAACAGGCCGAACATGCCGCCGACCGCGTTGGTGGCGTAGGCGAGGCCATGGCGCGCGGCGGCCTCCGAGAGGCCCGTGGTCAAGGCCTCGACGCGCGCGCCCAGGGTCTCGTAGAACCCGGGGGCCTTGAGCTTTTTCAGGGTGGCAAGCCCGGCGGCCATGGCCACCGGGTTCCCGGAATTGGTCCCGGCCTGGAAGACCGGGCCGTCGGGGAGCAGCTGGTCCATGAGCGCCGCAGGCCCCCCCACGGCGCCGACCGGCAGGCCGCCGCCAATGATCTTGCCGAGTGTGGTGAGGTCCGGCCGGATGCCAAAGAGCGCCTGGGCGCCGCCCGCCGCCACGCGAAAGCCGGTCATGACCTCATCGAAGATGAGCAGCGCGCCATACTGGTCGCACAGGGCCCTCAGGTGTTCATGAAAGCCGGCGACCGGGGGTACGCAATTCATGTTGCCGGCGACCGGTTCGACGATGATGGCGGCGATCTCGTGGCCATGCCGGTCAAAGAGCGCGCTCACCGAATCCGGGTCGTTGAAACGCGCGACGAGCGTGTGGGCGGCGAGCGCCGCGGGCACCCCGGGGGAGGTGGGCACCCCGAGCGTGAGCGCCCCCGATCCGGCCTTCACCAAAAACGAATCGGGATGGCCATGGTAGCCCCCCTCGAACTTGACGACCTTGTCGCGGCCGGTGACGGCGCGCGCCAAACGCAAGGCCGTCATGGTGGCCTCGGTGCCGGAACTGACGAAACGCAGCTTTTCCAGGCCCGGCATCAGCGCGCGGACCTCGAGGGCGAGCTCGGTCTCGGCCTCGGTGGGCGTGCCGAAGGCGAGTCCGCGGGCGGCGGCGTCGACCACCGCGCGCGTCACATCGGGGTCCGCATGACCGAGGATGAGGGGGCCCCAGGCGCCGACGTAATCGATATAGCGCCGGCCGTCGACGTCGAACAGATAGGCGCCTTCCCCGCGCTGCATGAAGATCGGTTCCCCCCCCACGCCCTTGAACGCGCGCACGGGCGAATTGACGCCGCCTGCGATGACGGATCGGGCGCGCGCGAAGGCGCGATGGCTTGCGGTCATACGGTGTCCTCGAAAAGCCGTTGATAGGCGCGGGCCGCGCCGGTGATGTCGTCGTGCCCAAAAACCCCGTCGACGACCGCGAGCGCCGAGGCGCCGGCCGCGATCAGGGCGCGCCCATTCTCCGGCAATATCCCGCCGATCGCCACCAGCGGCTTGCCCAGGGCGCGGGCGGCCGTCAAGAGCGAGGGCTCGGCGCGCGCGGCATGGGGCTTTGTGCGGGACGGGTAAAAGCTTCCGAACGCCAGATAATCCGCCCCGCGCCCCGCGAGGTCCCGCGCCCGGTCGAGGTCGGCGTAGCAGGAAACGCCGATGAGGGCGCGCGCCCCGAGCCGCGCGCGCGCCGACTCCACGGTGGCATCGTCGCGCCCGAGGTGCACGCCGTCGGCGCGCGCCGCGCAGGCGAGCTCGACGTCGTCGTTGACGAGCACCGGGACCCCGAAGTCATGGCCCAGGGCGACCAGCGCCCGGGCGGCATCGAGGGCCAGGCCCGGGTCCTTGCAGCGCAACTGCAACACCCGCGCGCCGCCCCGCAGGGCCGCGCGCACCCGCGCCAGACCCTCGGGCCGGCAGCAGGCGTCGTCGGTGACCGCATAAAGGCCGGCGACCCTCAACCCCGACCGGCCTCGTCTTCCCGCGCCCAGAACAGGCGGTCTGGCATCTGCTGCCCCATGCCCAGGGACCAGGCGGCCTCCAGGGCCTTGTGCGTGTATTCGAGGGCCTGGACGATGGCGTTCACCGGCTCCAGGCCCTGGGCCAGGACCGCGGCGCAGCTCGATGCCAGGGTGCAGCCCGAGCCGTGATGCGCCCCCGGCAGACGCCGGTACGAAAAGCGCTCGAGGAACTGGCGGTTTCCGTACAGCAGGTTCAGCACCATCTCGGTCGGCTCATGGGTGCCGGTGATGAGGACGTAGCGCGACCCAAGCGACATCAGGCCCTGGGCGCAGGCCTCGAGGGTGTCCGCCTCCGGCACCAGCCGCCGGGCCTCGCGGCTGTTTGGCGTGATCAGGGTCGCGAGCGGGCAGAGCAGCGAACGGAACCCGTCCTCCAGGGGCTCGTCGCTCAACGGATCTCCCCGGCCGCTCGCGAGCACCGGGTCGATGACCGTGGGGATGCTGGGATAGTCGGCGATGACCTCGGCGATCGCCGTCAGGTTGGCGAGACTGCCCACCATGCCGACCTTGAAGGCCGCGACCGGCATGTCCTCCAGGATCGCGCGGGCCTGCTCCACCACCAAGCCGGGCTCCAGGGCCGCGAAGCCCTTCAGGCCGAACGTGTCCTGCACGGTGATGGCCGTGACCACCGGCGCGGCGTGACAGCCCATGCTCATGAGCGCCTCGGCATCGGCCTGCAGGCCGGCGCCACCGGTCGGGTCATTGCCCGCGAAAACCATGACGATCGGGGGATTCACAGTCACCTCTCTTCCCTAAGGGCGGTACGCACGACGCGCGACAGCGCGCGGATGAGCGCCGGATCGGAGTTCAGGGCCGGCACCACATGATACTCCCGGACGCCGACCCCGCGAGCGAGCTCGGCATACGTCATGCCGAGTTCATAAAGGGTCTCGATGTGATCGGACACGAACGCGATCGGGTAGACCAGGATCTGCTCGACGCCCTCGCGTCCCTGTGCGCGGATGACGTCATCGACATAGGGCCGCAGCCACTCCAGCGGTCCGACGCGGCTCTGATAGCAGAGCGTCACGCGCGGCCAGGCGAGGCGCTCGCGCACCAGCCGGGCGGTCTCCTCGATCCCCTGCTGATACGGATCGCCCCGACTTATGAGGCGCTGCGGGACACCGTGGGCCGACAACAGCAGGCTGATGCGCGCCGGGTCCGGGGCGCTGAATCGTTGCGCCTCCCGGCCTATGGCGGCGGCGATCCCGTCCAGATAATCCGGCTCCTCATACCAGGAATCGACGAAGCGCACGTCCGGATGGTAGTGGCGCCGCGCGCATTCGCGCAGGAACTCGTTGCGCGCGCTGCCGCTCGTGGTCAATGAATACTGCGGATACAAGGGCAACAACACGACGCGCGCGAAACCCCCGGCCTTGAGCGCGGCCACGACCTCGCCGGTCAATGGGTGCCAATAGCGCATGCACACGAAAACCCGGGTCTTGAGATCGGCCAGGGCCTGCTCGAGCGCCCACGCCTGGTCCTGGGTGTTGGCGCCTATGGGCGAGGCCCCGCCCAGGGCCGCGTAGCCGCGGCTTGCCTCCTCGCGGCGCCGCCGGGAGACGAGTCGCGCGAACAGGCCCTGGGTGAGGGCGGCGGCCGGAAACTGGAAGATGTCGGGATCGGAGAACAGGTTGCGCAGGAACGGCTCCACGGCCTCGAGGGAATCGGGGCCTCCCAGATTGCACAAAACGACGGCGGTGCGCGGGCTTGTCATCGCGGCATTGTACTGCCCGCCGCCGCGTTTCACGAGGACGACAAATAATGGCAATATACGCCCATGAATGCCAATCCTCCGAAAGTGTATATGTGCGTCATTTGCGGTTTCCTGTATGAAGAAGAGAAGGGCCTGCCGGAGCACGGGATCGCGCCGGGCACGCGCTGGGGGGATGTCCCCGAGAACTGGACCTGTCCGGACTGCGGGGCCACCAAGGACGACTTCGAGATGATCGAGATCTGAGATGAGGGCCTACGCGCTGGTGCGCAGCCGCAAGCGCCGCACCCTGTGCCTCCAGATCAGCCCCTCCGGGGCCCTGCGCGTGCTGGTCCCGGCGGCCACCCGCCAGGCCGATGTCGAGGCGTTCCTCAAGGCCAAGACGCCATGGATCGAACGGACCCTGAGGAGGCTCGGCGAGGCCCCAAGGCCCGCCCCGTTCGCGGATGGGCTGAGCCTGCGGCACTTGGACGAGCCCATCGTGCTGCGGCTCGAGTACCAACCAGGCCCGCCGTCGGTGCGCCGCGACGCGGGCGTGCTGCGGGTCGTGGCCGTGAGCGAAGAGGCGGCGCGCGCCGCCGTGGAGCTCTGGTATCGGGAGGCCGCGCGCCACCATGCCCTGGCGCGCATCATCCATTTCGCGCCGCTCGTGGGCCGGACCCCCAGGCAGATCCGCATCGGCGGCCAAAAGACCCGCTGGGGGAGCTGCTCGGCGCGCGGCACCATCAGCCTGAACTGGCGGCTCATGCTCGTGCCCGCCGCGCTGTTCGACTACGTGATCGCCCACGAGCTCTGCCACCTGATCGCCCCGCACCACAAGCCCTCCTTCTGGCGGGAGATGGCGCGCGTCATGCCGGACTACGAGGCCCGGCGCCTGACACTGCGCGACATGGGGGCGCGGCTTTCGCTATGAACGTTCCCGCGCCCAAGCCGCGCGCGATCGGCATCGACGCGCCGGACCAAAGCCCGTCCCTGTGGCCGGTAGAGGCGCCCGGCGAGACCGCCGCGGTTGCGGTCGGCGAGCGCCCTCAGTCGCGCGCGGAGGAGCGGGTCAATGCCGCGATCCACGCGCTCGGCGCGGCGTTGGCGCTGGTCGCGGGCCTGGCCCTCGTGCAGCGCGCGGCCCACACCGGCAGCCCCCTCAAGGTGGGGTGCGCGGCGATCTCGTCCGCGGCCATGATGGCCTTGTACGCGGTGTCGGCGCTCTACCACATCCTGCCCCCCGGGGCCCTGAAGGACCGCTTCCAGCGCCTGGACCGGATGATGATCGCGGTGTTCATGGCCGGGAGCTACACCCCGGTGGCCTTGCTCATGGTCCGTGCCACGATCGGGACCGCGCTGTGCGTGATCGAGTGGGGTCTGGCGGCGCTTGCGGTGGGGTTTCTGTGGGGGGACCCTGGACGCTACGCGCGCCGCTCCGAACGGCTTTATCGCATCATGGGCTGGATCACGATCCTCGCGGCCCGGCCATTCTTCCGGCATACCCCGCCCGCCGCGCTGGCGGCTTTGGGGCTTGCGGCGACCTGCTATGGCGCGGGCGTCGCCCTGCTGGTGCGCGATCGCGTGAAGTACCTCCACGCGGCGTTCCATCTCCTGACCCTGGTCGGCGGCGGCCTGCAGTTCTGGGCCATCAGCCGGGTCGTGACGTGAGGCAAGGCCGCAAAGACCGGGCGGGCCGTCCGGCGCGCATCGACGGGCAGGACGGGGTGGGCCGGATGCCCGTCACCGACCCATCGACCTGTTGCGAGACGGGCGAGCGCAGTAAGCTCGGGGCGTGGGCGCCGCGCCAGCGGCCGCTCGCGAGAAAGGGGCGCGCCCATGGGCGCTGTGGGGACAGGCTCGGAGGGGCGCGAATGGTAACGGCATGCGATGTGTTCGTGATCGGCGGGGGGCCGGGAGGCACGACCGCGGGCGCTTTGCTCGCCGAGCGGGGGTACCGGGTCGTGATTGCCGAGAAGGATCGGCATCCGCGGTTTCATATCGGCGAGTCGCTGCTCCCCGCGAACCTGCCGCTACTCGAGCGCCTGGGCGTGGGCGAGGCGGTGCGCGCCATAGGCATGGTGAAGTGGGGGGTGGAATTCCTGTCGCCCTGGCACGCGAAGGCCCGCCAGGAGTTCCTGTTCGCCGACGCCTGGAAGAAGGACATGCCCTATGCCTACCATGTGCCACGCGCGGAGTTCGACGACATCCTGTTTCGCAACGCCGCCGCCAAGGGGGCGGAGACGCGCGAGGGCTGCCGGGTGCAGGAGGTGGTCTTTTCCGAGGATGGCGACGGGGCGCGGATCCGCGCGCGCAACGCCGACGGCGGCATCGAGGATTTCGCGGCCCGCTTCGTGATCGACGCCTCCGGGCGCGACACCTTTCTGGGCCGCCGCCTCCACGGCAAGCGGCGCAACCCCCGGCACAACAGCTCGGCGCTCTACGGGCACTTCCAGGGGGCCACCCGCAACGACGGCCGGGAAGAGGGCCACATCTCGCTCTTCTGGTTCGAGCACGGATGGTTCTGGTTCATTCCCTTGGCCAACGGAGTCACGAGCGTGGGCGCCGTGGTCGGGCCGCATTATTTGAAGACGCGCACAGGGCCCGTCGAGGACTTCTTCAAGGAAACACTGGCCTTGTGTCCGCCGCTCGCCGCGCGACTGGCCGATGCCAAGCTCCTAACCGAGGCGCAGGCGACCGGCAACTTCTCGTATGGATGCGAGCGCTCTTATGGCGCGAACCACCTCCTCGTCGGCGACGCCTTCTCGTTCATCGACCCGGTGTTTTCCTCGGGCGTCATGCTCGCCATGCACGGCGGCTTTCTGGCCGCCGACGCGGTCGACGCCTGCCTGAAAAGACCGGAGGAGGCCCGGCGCGCGCTGCGCGCCTATGACCGCGCGTTGCGCCGGGGATTGCGCACCTATGCGTGGTTCATCTACCGCGTCAACCACCCGAGCATGCGCGACCTCTTCATGGGACCGCGCAACATCTTTCGCGTGCAGGAGGCCCTTTTGTCGGTGCTCGCCGGGGACATCTTCGCGGATACCCCCGTATGGGGCTCGCTGGCGGCGTTCAAGGCCTTGTATTATCTGCATGCCCTCCGGCACTTGCGCCGGTCCGCCCGCACGCTGTGGCAGCGCCGGCTCCTGCGCCGGCGGTCCGCGGACGCGCCTGTTGCCGTCGAAACCGAATGAGCGCGGATCGCCAACGGGCGGGCCGCGATTCGATCTCAGCCCACTGACCGCGCCCGATGCCCGCCGCTTCCGCCACTCATCTCGTGCTGATCCCGAGCTACGACCCGGGCCCCAAGGTCTATGAGACCGTGACCGAGGCCCTGCGCCACTGGGCCCCGGTGTGGGTGGTCGTGGACGGCAGCACCGACGGCACCGCCGAAGGACTCGCCGAGATGATGCGCCAGCACGCGGATCTTCTCGTCATCATCGAACCCTGTAACCGCGGCAAGGGCGCGGCCGTGCTATCGGGCCTTGCGCGCGCGCGTGCCCAGGGCTACACCCATGTCCTGTGCATGGACTCCGACGGCCAACACCCCGCGTCGCTCATTCCGACCTTCATGCAGGCCTCGAGCGCGCACCCCGAGACCATGATCCTGGGGGTCCCGGTGTTCGCGGCCGACGCCCCGCGGGTGCGCGTCTACGGGCGGCGCCTCTCGAATCTCTTCACCAACATCGAGACCCTCGGGCGCCATATCGGCGACTCGCTGTTTGGGTTTCGCGTCTATCCGATCGAGCCGCTTTTTCGGATCATGAGCGCGCGCCGCTCCATGCGCCGGTTCGACTTCGATCCGGAAGCGGCGGTGCGGCTCTTCTGGGAAGGGATCGCGGCCTGCAATATCGACGCGCCGGTCCGCTATCCGCGCAAGGCCGACGGCGGCATCTCGCACTTTCACTACGTGCGCGACAACCTTTTGCTCATCGGCATGCACATACGCCTGCTCCTCGGTCTTCTCTACCGCGCGCCGCGCCTGTTGCGGGATGGCGCGAGAGCTAGATCATGCCTCAGTTGATGGAAATTACCTGCCCCGTGATGTAGCCGGCCTGATCGGAGGCCAGGAAGCCGACGAGGTCGGCGACCTCCCGGCACTCGCCGGCGCGGCCCATGGGGACGAGACGGGCGATGTCCTCGGGACCACAGACGTGGCTCATGGGCGTGGCGATGATGCCCGGGGCGACCGCATTGACGGTGATCCCGCGGCTTGCAACCTCGAGCGCCAGCGATTTGCCGGCGGCATGCAGCCCGGCCTTGGCGGCCGCGTAATTGGCCTGGCCACGATTGCCGACGATGCCGGCGACCGAGGTGACATTGATGACGCGCCCCCAGCGGGTCCGGATCATGGGCAAGAGCAGCGGCCTTGTGACATGAAAAAACCCGTCCAGGGAGACATCGAGCGGGCGCCGCCATTGCGCGGCCGTCATGCCCGCGAGCACCGCGTCGTCGCAGACGCCGGCGTTATGCACGATGATCTGGATGGGGGGCTGGGCGAGAAACGGGGCGAGCGCCGCGGCCACGGCATCCGCATCCGCGAGGTCGAAGACACAGAGCTCGGCCGTGCCGCCGAGCGCATGGAGCTCCGAGACCAGGCGCGCGGCGTCGGCGGCCCTTGCATGGGCGTGACAGATGACATGACAGCCATCCGCGATCAGCCGGCGACAGATCGCGGCCCCCATGGCGCCGCTCGCGCCGGTCACGAGCGCCCGGCGCGGCGCGCGCGGCGTGTGCGCCCCGCCGCTCATGGGGCATGCCCCCGAAGGGCGGTGAACTGGACCGTGGCGCGCCCCGAGACCAGGGGGCCTTTGGCCGCCGCCACGAGGAAGCGGTAGTGGGCGCCGCGCGGGTCGCGGGCCAGGCAATGGCAGTGGATGAGCAGGTCCTCGTCGATGTCATCGAGGCGCGCGACCCGGAACTGGACATCGCGCACCGCAAGCAGGGATCCGGCGGGCGGCTCCTCGCCATCCCCGCACAGCGCGCCGTGGATGGCCATGGCCTGCGCGGCATATTCGATCGCGCACGCCGCCCCCAGGCGCCCGCGCGAACGCAAGGGGTGGGCGGGATCGCGATGGCCGTCGGCGAGGCACTCTATGGCATCGCGGTCATAGGCCCGCACCCCGGCGAGGAGGCGCATGGCGCCCCGGTGCGGCAGATAGCGGTCGATCTGGGCGCGCCCCAGGCAAAGGGCGGGGGGCGTCGGCAGGGTCGAGCCGCTCATGAGCGCCCCGGCGTCCGGCCAGGCCATGCGCGCTGCGGTCTCATGGGGGCGAGAGGCGCGCGGAGACGGTGGCCGTGGCCACGGCCTGATCCGCCGCGTAAAGGCCGAGATCGAGAAGATCGGGTCCGGAGTCCCGCCAGCGGACCACGACCTCTTCGCCGGGCCGGACCGGGCGCAGAAACTTGGCCGAGCCCACGCGCAGCGACTCGTAGGGGAGGCCGCGGGCCGCGCACACGGCGGCCAGCGCCTCGTCCAGGAGTAGCGCGCCGGGCACGATCGGGTCACCCGGGAAATGACCGGGAAAGGCCGGGTGGCCGGCGGGAAAGGTGAGCCGCGCCTCCTCAGCCACGGCCACCCCCCGCCCGGCGGATGCGCGACGCCAGGAGTTGATGCAGGGCCGCGAGCGGCAGCTTGCCGGTGGCAAGCCGCGGCAGGGCATCGACCAGGATCAGCGGGCGCGGCAGAAACACGGGGTCCAGGCGCGCGCGCAGGGCGGTTTCGATGGCCGCCGCCGAAAGTCCGGGGGCGACCACAAAGGCCGTGAGGCGGGCGACCGGGCCCGCCAGGTCCTCATCGGGCATGTAAAAGGCGCCATCGAGCACGCCGGGAATGGCGAGGAGCTGCTGCTCGAGGAAGGCGATCGAGCTGCGCTTGCCGGCCACGTTCACGATGTCGGTGCCGCGGCCGTGAAGGCGAAACGCGTGAGACCCGCTCGGTTCGAGGATGTCGCCGAGGACCGCCGGGGTCTCGACATGCCCGCCATGCACCACGAACGACGAGTCGCGCGCCTCGAGGACGAGCCCCGGGAAGAGCGTCCAGAGATCGCCTTGCGTCGGCCGCCTGGTCGCGACCTGGCCCGCCTCGGTGGCCCCGTAGATCTCATGCAGCGGGGCATGCAGGCGCAGCTCCGCCTCCTCGGCCAGCGCCCGGGGCAGGGGCGCGGTGGCGCATAAAATGGCGTCGAGCGCGGGGACCGCGGCGGCGCTCGTCATAAGCGCGCGCAGATGCACGGGGGACGTCACCAAAAGCCGCGGGCGCGGGACCGCCGCCAGCGCGCCGGCGATGTCCTCGGGATAAAAGGGGCGTCCATGGTGGGCGCGCGCGCGGCCATGCAGGCTGAGCATGACGCTCGACTCGAGCCCGTACATGTGTTGCGGGGGCACGGTGGCGACGAGCGACCAGGCCGGGCCCTCGTGCAGCCCGAGTCGCGCGGCCTCGGCGCGCGCGCTGGCCACGAGCGAGCCCCAGGTCTTGACGTGGCCCACCGGCGCGCCGGTGGTTCCCGAAGTGAAGACGGTCACGACCGGCCGGTCGAGCGGGATGCGCGGCATCTTCGGCGCGCCCCGAGGGTGCCCGGCGGGGGCGAGCCGCGGGAAGCGCACGATCGGCAAGGCGACGGGGAAATCGCCGTCGGCAAGGCAGTGCATGTCCGGCAGGCGCGCATGCAGGGACTTGATGGTCTCTACGGCATGGGTGGCCGGGAGCACCGTCATGCGACCGGCGGCGGCGGCCGCCGCCAAGCCCACCATGAAATGATAACGGTCCGCGCAGGCATTCAGGATCGGGGCGCGCGGCGGCCAGAGCGCGGCGACATCCGCGACATCGCCCAGGAATTGCGCGAGCGAGCGCGGCGCGCCCTGGTAAAAGGCCAGCACCTCCGCCGGATCGGCGGCGGCGGCGAGCGCCGCGTCGGGAGCGGCACGGGCCGGGCTCATTGCGAGAGGCGCCGATAGGGCTCGGGCCCGCCGTCCTCGCCGGCGACGAGGCTGCGCCAATGGCGGCGGCCCGCCAGGATCACCTGCAGAAAGCCGGCGCGCTCCTCGCGGGGCACGACCACCCGGCGGACCAGATACTCGGCGACGAATACGAGGATCATGATGGGCCACGTGAGGACGCTGGTGTAGAACGCCCACGCCCGCACCCCGGCGGCGAAGAACAACAGCACGGAGAGGATCGCCATGGCGCCAAAGAGCCCCGCCCAAAGCTGGGTGACGCGCCGCGTATAGCGTGCGAGCGATGGGCTCAGGGCGCCGCGCATGAGCCACGACAGGCGCGAGATGAGCGGCGTGCGAGACGGCCGGAGCGAGCGCAGGAAAAGGCCGCACAAGAGCGCCATGACCCCCACGTCCTCGGCGAGATACGCCCAGGAATAATGAGCGGCCATGAAGGCGCGGTCGCGCCAGAGGACGAGCCCCGCGCCCGCCCAGAGGGCGAGCCACAGGCCCCGGGGACGGGCGGCCCACGCCGCCGTCAGGGTCAGCACGAGCAGGGGCGCAAAGGCAAACAGCGCCCCGAGCGGATCGAGGTGCCGGGCGACATTCGTGCGATAGGAGACCACGGGATAGGCGAGCAGCAATGCCGCGGTTGCCAAGGCGCGAGCCTTTCCGAACCACACCGCCGTTTTGCGCACCCCCATTCGGAACCTCCCGGATCGCCGCTCGCGCGAGCAGCGGATACGGCCGCGCAGCCGTGGCGCCCTTGCGAAGAATCGCGCCATCATAGCAGAAAGATAAGGCGGGCTTCGTCCGCCAGTCGGGCGACGGACACAAAAAAGGGCGGGGGC
>DAHWGZ010000229.1 GCA_027335965.1 Acidiferrobacter sp. | reverse complement strand
ATTTGTCTTAGAAGTGGTGCATTCGGCTGAGTAAAAGGGGACCACTTTGAAGGCGATGGCCGAGTAAAACAGAGCCACCTAGAACGGTGGTTCCGAAGACAAAAAAAGGGGGCCATCATCTATTTCTCCTTCCGATAGGGTTGGACATGGATCGACAAACCATGTCGCTCCTAAAGGAGAATGAGGAGTGAAAAAGATGGCCGAAATCCATACGATCCGGCATCTCGTGGAACGCGAAGGCTGGTCCGTACGGCGCATCGCCCGAGAGTTCCATATCGCCCGCAAAACGGTCGACCATTATCTCGACCCAGCCACCACCGCCGAGGGGCGTCCTCGCTATCGCCGGCGCAAACCCCCGGTGGCCCCGAAAATGGACCCATATCGCGAAAGCATCGACGCCTGGCTCGTGGCCGACCGCGACGCGCCGCGCAAGCAGCGCCATACCGCCCACCGCATCTGGATCCGGCTGCGCAAGGAATTGGGAGCGCGGGTGGCCGAATCGACCGTGCGCCATTACGTTGCCAATCGGCGACGGGCGTTGCAACCCGTGGTGCAAGCGGCGTTTCTCGATCTGGTGTTTGACCTGGCGGAAATGGCCCAAGTCGATTGGGGCACCGTCCGCGTGGTCTTGAATGGCGTCGAGCGGAAGGCCGAGGTCTTTTGCATGCGTCTGGCCTATAGCGGCGCGTGCTGGGTGCAGGTCTTTCCGCATCAGCGCACCGAGGCCTTCCTCGCCGCGCATGTCGCGGCCTTGGAGTTCTTCGGGGGCATGGCAGCACATTCTCTACGATAATCTGCCCACCGCGGCCGCGACCGCGATCTCACGGACCGGTTTCAACACTTGGTGGCGCACTATGTGTTCGAGCCCCGGTTTGCCACGCCCGCGTCGGGGTGGGAAAAAGGCCTGGTGGAGAACCTCGTCGGCTACGCCGAACGGAATTACTTCACCCCGCCGCCTCAGGCGCCCGATTGGACGACCCTCAATGCGCAGTTAACCGAGGCGGTGCTCGCCGAGCGAGCGACGGTCTTACCGCGCCGGGGTGGGGAGAGCATCGGGACGCTGTGGGACGCCGAGCGTCCCCGCTTGCTGGCCTTACCCGCGCGGCCCCTGCGGACGGCGACCCTCAATGTCGCCCGGGTAACCAACCGGGCCTGGATTACCCATGGGCGCGCCTATTATTCCGTACCGGTGCGCTGGGTCGGCCAACGGGTCCGGGTGGAAACGTCCTGGGATCATCTCGAGGTCTGGGCCGACGGGGCCGGATGCATTGCGCGCCATCCGCTCGGTGCCCCGGGGAGCCTCAACCTCGTTCTGGACCACTATCTGGATCTGCTCCGGCACAAGCCTGGCGGGGTCCGCAATGCCCGAGTGGTACGGAACCTGGGCTCGGTGTTTCAGGCGTATCAAACCGCCTTTCTGGAGGCGCGTCCCCAGGCCTACGGGGCGTTGGTCGAGGTCCTGTTCCTCTTCCGCCGATTCCCCGCCGCCACCGTCCTGGCGGCCCTCCCCGCCGCCCAGGCTGCACGATGCTTTGACGCCGAGACCTTAGCCCAACGGATGACCGCGGGGCCCTCGGGGATGGCTTCCGGCGCGGACGCGCCGGATCCGGTCTCCGGGTCCACCCCCGACTACGACACCCTCTGGAAAGGAGTCGCTCATGGACGCCTATGATGCCGCGATTCGCGCGGCCTGCAAGCAGTTGCGCATGCCGGGCCTGGCCCAGCAATATGCGAGTGTCGTGCGGGAAGCCGAAGATCAATCCCTGGGCTATCGCCCGTTTCTCGCCGCCGTCCTGGCCCAAGAACTCGAAGCCCGCCATACCCGGCAGGTAGCCAAATTTCTCCGGGACGCCCGGTTTCCGGTGATCAAAACGCTCGACGAGTTCGACTTTAGCCTGCGGCCCGAGCTGCCGCGGATGACGTGCCTGAGTCTCGTTGACGGGGCCTGGATCCCGGCGCACAAGAATTGCCTGATCCTGGGCGGTTCGGGCACCGGTAAATCGCACCTGGCCACGGCGTTGGGCTATGCAGCGGTGCAGGCGGGCCATCGTGTCCGGTTTACCGCGGCCAGCTCCCTCGCGCAAGATCTCGCCGCCGCGCAGAGCGAGCACCGGCTCAACGCCCGCTTGAAGCTCTGGCAGCGCTATGCCTTGGTGGTTGTCGACGAACTCGGGTATGTGCCGTTGGATGCGTCGGCGGCCCACGCGCTGTTCCAGTTCTTCGCGGACCGGTATGAACGCGGGGCGGTCATCGTCACGAGCCACCTGGAATTTGGCCGGTGGTCGGAGGTCTTTGGGGACGCGCAGTTGACCACGGCCCTGTTGGATCGCCTGACGCATCACGCCTATTGTTGGACGCTGAC
>DAHWGZ010000228.1 GCA_027335965.1 Acidiferrobacter sp. | reverse complement strand
CCTGAAAACGCAAGCATTGGGCGAAGCGTGGGCGCGTATCGCCCGCTCAATCGAGCGGGCGCGGATTGAAACTCGCGCGGTCTGCCCGTGTCGCCGGTCTCGTCGTGTATCGCCCGCTCAATCGAGCGGGCGCGGATTGAAACATATCCGTGTCCCCCTGAAAGTGATGCGATCAAGTATCGCCCGCTCAATCGAGCGGGCGCGGATTGAAACAGGTCAGGCCCGTCACGGCTTTTGTGGGCCCGATCGACCAGGCGCGCACCGTCTTGGAGATCGTCACCGACCGGGTGGGGCCGGCGGCCATGGTCTATATCGTAAATGAGGAGGCCGCGAGAGCGAGCGAGCGATCGGCGCGCTGGGAATACGCTGGCTGGTGTCTTCGCGAGCTGCGGGGCCGCATCATCGCCCGGATCATTTCCGAAGTCGGCGTGAGGCCGGAAACGGACTGGGGCACGGCCCCGGAATTTTGCTTCACGATGCCTTATGCTCTCGCGCTCCGTGTCAGGGCATATCATCTCCGGGGATCGCTTCATCTCGCCGAGCCGCTTGCCACGATCTATAGCCGCTCGCGCGAGGCCATGCTGATCGAGCGCGCACGCATCATCGAAATCCTCGCGGCCGACGCGGGGGCGCTATGAACGGTACAGAACGGAATGTCTTGGCCTTCGCCTACGCCAAGCGGGCAGTCCTGTTCCGCCGGCCATCGGTGGATCGCTGGAGCCTTCTTGCCCCGCGCGCGATCGTGACAGGGATCTATGAGGCGGAAAAGGGCCGCGTACCACCGAACGAATATCGATCGCGGCTACCTGTCCTCCAGATCGAGACCGATCGCGAGCCGGAGATCTATCACTATATATATGCCGCCGCCCCGCCGCGCGATTGGCTCGCGGCCTGCGCCATCGCCGCCATCCATTTATGGCACCACCGTTTCAGGAAAGACCTCGGGATAGCCGACCGTCTTGAATGGCGCGCGACCCTCCAGGTACTGGAGGCCGCCGAGTCTCTCAGGTCGGGCGGGAGCCCCGTCGCCAACGCCGCCCGCATAATCACGACGGTGCAGCGCCGTTGGGGCGCCGAGCGGCGCCGGCGCGGCCTCGCATCGGAGGGTGCCGACCATGCTGGAAAGTGAAGCGCGCGGTGCCGCAGATCGCGCCCTTGCCGAATGCCGCGAGGCCCTCGGCGCCCCCTCCCGCGCTGCAATGTGGTGGGCCGGGCTCACGCGCGGCGAACAGCGTTTGCTGATCATCGGCGGCGGTCTCACGGCCGCCTTGATCGGCGCTTCCTGGGATGAAATCGACGGCGCCGACCAGGCGCAGATTATCGCGGTCGGCCGCCGGGCGTCCGCATGGGCCACCCACCTCCTTGAGGACCTCCCATGAATGCAGGCAGTGATGACGATTTCACCTTTTTGACGGACTTTGAAACGCTGCGCCGCGCTGTTCATAAGGCGCTCCAGGACGCCGCGCTTCGCGCGTACGACTTCAAACAATACTGCGAGATCACAGATCGTGCCGCCAAAAGTAAGGCCGCCGTGGTGCTCGGCTTCGCGAGCTCGGCGGCCCGCATGATCGAGGAGCTCGATGGCCTCGGATCGGTGGGATCGGTGGCGGCCATACCGGAGACCCGAAAATGAGCTTGGACCTATCGTGGGACGCCGCCGGCGCGATGCATGTCCGTGAGGTCCTGTCGCGCCGATGACCGAAGCCGTCACCGAGGCTGTCACCAACGCCGTCCGGCACGCCGCCGTGGCGCCGTTTGGCACCACCGCCAGCGATCGAGCCATCGGGGCGTTCGCACATCATCTCATCTCGGACCTCGGGACCGACCTCGCCTTGCGGCTCTTCGCCGCCATCGGGCAGCGCGAGGGTATCGAGGCCGTGCAAGCGGCCGCCGAGCGCTACGCCCACGGCATGCTGTACCTAGATGTCGAGCTATGGGCCCCGTGCAAAGGGGCGCCGGTCGAGGGACTGATGGCCGGCGTCGGACTGATGTACGGCCCCCGGGAATCGCGCGTCATGGATTTCCATATCGTGCGCTCCGCCGCCCCGACCGCGCCCCGCGTCCCGCGCCCTACGCTCATGCGGGTCCTCACCAACGTCGGGGTCTTCTGTGATAGAAACCGCATCTGGTGCTATGGCGCCTCGCGCTGGGGCGTATTTGCGCACATCGCCGCCCGGCACCCGGATATGGGTTTCACCAAGATGGAAACGACATACGCGCATGCCGATGGCGCGACTTACGCCTTCTTCCTCCGGCCCCCGTGCTAGCCTCGGACTGGCGGCAATTCGACCGCGAGACCGGCGCCCGCCGCCGGTGGACCCATCTGCTCGGCACCGCCCCGGCGGTGGATGCCGACGACGCCGCCTGGTGGGG
>DAHWGZ010000227.1 GCA_027335965.1 Acidiferrobacter sp. | reverse complement strand
GCCGACGTCCTTTGTGCGATCACCGTAGCGTTTATGGGCCCCATCGCCCGTGAACTCCACGGTCCCGGCCTTGACCTCGAGGATTACGAGGCTGCCGTTCGGCGCAAGCACGATGGCGTCGAATTCCCCGAACCGCTGGATGCCGTTGTATACAGACGACCACGCGACGCCATGAAATACCGTCATATCGGAAGGCAGGTCCGCCTCCAATTGCCGCAGGACATCGAACTCACGCTGCTCGCCAAGTCGTTCGGCATGAAGGCCGTCCAGGGAGGGGCGTAGCGTCGCCATTCTTTGCTCCGAAAGGGAGAAATTGTAGCCGAAGATCACCGACCAGGCTCGCCTGCCTCTCAGGGCGCGGGTCTTCCTGGCGCATGACGGGCTTCTCGCTCGCGGCCGACATGGACGCAGCCGACAGGTTTTGATGCGACGTCGTTTGTCGCAACGCTGGCTTAGCATGGGCGGCATAGATGGTTGGGACAGGAGGTTTTATGACGTGTGAAGTGGCGGTCATGAACAAGCGTGGCATTGCGTTGGCCGCGGACAGCGCGGTGACCTTGATGGACGGCGATAGCAACAGGAACAAGGTCTATTACACGGCCGAAAAGCTCTTTTCTTTGTCCCCGAAGTTGCCGGTCGCCATTATGACGCATGGCCCCGCGGACATCATGGGCGTGCCATGGGAGACGGTGGTCAAGATCTACGCGCAAAAGATCGATGGGCAGCGCTTCGACACCCTGGTCGAGTATGCGCAGGATTTCATTGCGTTCATCGAGGGCGCCGATTGGCTCTTTCCGCTCAAGACGCAGACGCGCTGGCTACAGAGTCTCATATACAATTTCTGGAAAGAGTTCTATGTGGACGAGATGGAGAGGGCGCTGGCGGGAGAGGAAAAGACCAGTCACAAGGCCAAGCTCAAAAAGCTCGCGGCGATTATCAGGGAGGATCATGAGGATTGGGAGCGCTTTCCGGATCTCGTCAGCGTAGGTCCGGACTATGGCAAGCGCGTGCGGGAGTCCTTCGCCGAGCCCCTGGATGAGATCGAGAAGGACCTCTTTGAGGGGTTCTCCTTGACGCCGGCCGTGCGGGAGGCGCTGCGCAAGACCGTGGAGTTCGTGTATCAGAAGCAGTGGTTTCATCATAATGATCATGGCCGTGTCGTGATAGCCGGCATGGGGGAGGCGGAACCGTTTCCCGTCTTGTTGGAGTACGACATCGGTACCTTGGCCGCGGGCAAGCTGCGCTACCGAAAAAAGGACGAGACGCGGGTCGGCGAGGATTCAGACGGCACGGTCGCGCCCTTCGCGCAAAGGGAAATCATCGATTCCGTGATCCAGGGCATTCATCCACGCGTCTACGATCAGTTCGTGACGGCGGCGGTTCGCGCGTCGCTTGAGGAATTCGATGACGAGCCCGAGCCCGAGGACCTCCAGGAAAGGGAAGAGGCGTTTTCCAGGCTGGTTCGCAAGAAAGTCCTGCGGCCCTACGCGGACCCGCTTCTTTCGGCGGTGAGCGCGTTGCCGCGCCAGGATCTCGCGAAGATGGCCGAATCGCTCGTCAACCTGACCGCATTTTTTATGCGCATGTCGGCCCACGAGGAGCAGACGGTGTCGGAGCCCATAGACGTCGCGCTACTTTCGAAGGGCGACGGCTTCATTTGGGTCAAGCACAAAGACGTGCGCGCCTTGGCGCACGACCGATCCGTTTGCGTCTGACGGCGCAAAAAGAGGGATTTATGCAGAAGTTCGGCCTGTCGAAATCGAAACTCATGGCATTCCGCCAATGCGCGCGCCGGTTGTGGCTGTCCGTTCACATGCCGGACTGCGTGCCGGCGGATGATGCGAACGACGCGGTGCTGGCCGCGGGGACGGATGTGGGCGTCATCGCCCGCCAAGGCTGGCCGGATGGCATCCTGATTGCCCCCGAGGGGCCGCTGACCGAGGCCTTGAGCCAGACGCAGGCAGCACTTGCGGCGCGCAAGCCCTTGTTCGAGGCCACCGTGCAGCAAGACGGGGTGCTGGTGCGGGCTGATGTCCTGGTGCCCCGGCCACGGGGCGCAGCCTTCGATCTCATCGAGGTGAAGTCATCGACCCATGTCAAAGACTATCAGCTTGAGGACGTCGCCATTCAATCGCAGATCTTCGCGGCGGCGGGCGTGCCCTTGAGGCGCCGGGTGCTGCAGTACATCAACAGCGCGTTCGTCTATCCGGGGGATGGGTGTTACCACGAGGTCCGGCCGGATGGGAGTCGCAACAGCCTCTTTGCCGCGGCGGACGTGACCGAGGCCGTGGAGCCGATCCAGGCCGAGGTCCCGGGATGGATCGATGCGGCCCGCCGGACGCTGGCGGGCGCCATGCCGGATGAAACGGATGGATGCAACGACCCCTATCCCTGTCCCT
>DAHWGZ010000226.1 GCA_027335965.1 Acidiferrobacter sp. | reverse complement strand
ATCTGACCGTGACCCCGGCGCTGCTCACGATCTTCGTCAATGGGAATGCGCAGGGGCGGCCGCGCGGCCGTCTGCGCGGCCTATTGGCGCGCATCCCGGTGGCGCGCCACCCGCGCGCGATCGTCGTCGGCGCCACGGTGATCGCCGTCGGGCTCGTCCCCATGATCCTCGCGAGCCGTTTCGACTTCGACCCCATGCATCTCCAGGACCCACATAGCGAGGCGGTGTCGACCTTCGAGTCTCTGCTCAAAAACAGCCGCATCTCGCCCTATCCCATCGATATCCTGGAGCCCAACCTCCACGCCGCCCAGCACATGGCCGCGCGCCTTACACGCCTGAAGACCGTGGGACGCGTGCTCACGGCTGCGAGTTTCATTCCCAGCCACCAGAGCGCCAAGCTCGCGGTGATCGCGCAAATGGCCATGGTCGTGCCGCCGTTTTCGATCCATCCTCATCGCGCGCGGCCGCCGTCGGCGTCGCGCATTCGCGCCTCCCTGCTTGGGCTTCGCCAAGGCCTGAAGGCCTTCGCCGCCGCCCGTGTCCATGGGCGCACGGTCCACGCGGCCCGCGCCCTGGATGCCGCCCTGGGCTCGTATCTGGCGCGCTTCGGGCATGATCAGGCCGCCCTTCTGGCATTGCAGCGGCGCGTCATCGGGACCCTGCCCTGGCAGCTTGCAAGCCTCCAGAAGGCGCTAAATGCGCGCCCCGTAACCCTGCGCACCTTGCCCGCCTCCCTGCGCCAGCAATTCATCAGCGCCGATGGGCGCGCGCGGGTCGAGGTCTTTTCCTCGCTCGATCTCAACCACAATCGGAATATCGCGCGATTTGCCCGTGACGTGGCGCGCGTGGCCCCGGATGCGGTGGGCCCGCCGGTGTTGCTCGTGCAGGGCGGGCGCGCGGTGGTGAGTGCCTTCAAGGAGGCCACCGCGATCTCCTTTGTGTTGATCACCGTGGTCCTGCTACTGACCTTGCGGAGCGTGGCCGATGCCTTGACGATCTTGGCCCCGCTAGTATTGGCGGCCATGGCCGCGGTGTCCGTGATGTGGGTGTTCGGCATCTCATTCAATCTCGCCAATATCATCGTGCTGCCGCTGCTCATAGGTCTGAGCGTGGCGTTTAGCATCTACCTCGTGGTGCGCTGGCGGCGCGGGGTCGGGACCGCGCTCTTGCTCGACACCAGCACCTCGGAGGCCGTGGTGTTCAGCGCGCTTACCACCATGAGTTCATTTGGAAGTCTCGCGGTGTCGTCCAATCCGGGGATGGCGGTCCTCGGGGAGACCTTGTTTATCGCCATGGGCGCGGCGCTCGTTACGATCCTGCTGGTGCTGCCCGCCATCCTGAGCCTGCGGCAGGCCCCCGATGGGCAACATGCCTGACGTCCGCCGCGCGCCCGCCCAACGCCCGTGGACCGCGGGGGTGTTGGGGATCATGGCGGCCTGCGGCATCGCGCTTACGGCGTGGCTCCTGGAACGCCTGGGCTGGACGCCGGTCGCGGCGTTTCTGGCGCGCGCGGGCTTCGGCCTCCTGTGGCTCATCCCTTTGCGTTTCGTGGTGGCCGCCACCGAGGTGCGGGGATGGGGTGCGTTGCTCGGGATCCGGCGGCGTATCCCTTGGCTTTTGCTGCTGTGGCTTGCCATGGTGCGCGATGCCGTCAATACCTTCCTTCCGGTGGCGCGCGTGGGCGGCGAGCTCGTCGCCATCCGCCTCTTGCGTCTGCGCGGCGTGAACACCAGCACGGCCTCGGCGAGCGTGATCGTCGAGACCAGCGTCACCCTGGCCCTACAGATCGTCATTACGCTCTGCGGCATCGCCCTGCTACTCCCCGTGACGGGTATCCACGCGTCCTTGCCGGCCTTATTGGGCGGTATCGCGCTGGCGGCCGTCGTGGTGGCGGTATTCGTGGCGGTTCAGGTGCGCATCGGCCTTGCCGAATTTGCCGACCGCACGCTCGGGCGCGCGCTGCGCGCAGTCGGCGGCCGGGGGCTGCCGCTGGTCCCGGGCCTCGACCGCAAGGTCATGAGCCTGTATCGGCACCGTATGGTGTTGGCGCGCTGCGCGCTCTGGCAGCTCATGGGTTTTGCCGGGGGCGCGGCCGAGATCGCGTTGCTCGCGGTGCTGATGCACATCCCGCTCACGCTGGTTCAGGTATTCGTGTTCGAGGCCCTGATCCAGGCCATCCATAGCGTGGCGTTCGTGGTCCCCGGGGCCCTCGGGGTCCAGGAAGGCGGCTTTGTCGGGCTTGCCATGTTGCTCGGGGTCCCGCCCGATGCGGCGTTCAGTCTCGCGCTCGGACGGCGGTTGCGTCAGCTGGCCATCGGATTTCCTGTACTCCTGTCCTGGCAATGGCATGAGTGGCGCATTCGGCGCCTTTCGTCCGCGCAGGCGGCGCCGACCAGCGGTTAGGGGCGCCAAGC
>DAHWGZ010000225.1 GCA_027335965.1 Acidiferrobacter sp. | reverse complement strand
GGGGATGTCGCTTGCCATAACGGAACTGACGCGCGGCGAGTCACAAGCGGTCAACATCGCCGGCACGGTGCGCATGCAGACCTACCGTCTGGTGGCGGTCCTCGAGGGGCGCCCGGCGGGGCGCCGGGCAATGGTGCGCGGGGACGTCCGGGCGCTCTCCGCCACGCTCCGCGACGCGCGTCTGACGGCAAGCGTCAGGCGCAGTATCGGTCCGGTCCCGGCGCGGCGTTATACGGCGCTCGTGCGGGCATGGAATACAACCTTGAAGCCGCGCCTGTGGGCCTATGGTCTCGGGCGGGGGGCGCGGCCCGCGCGCCCGTGGCTTACGCGCAAGGCCGCGGCCTTCGTCGGTCGGGCCAACGGCGTCGTGGTGGCCCTGCAGAATGACAGCGGGCGCAAGATCGCCTGGCTGCAGACAAGCGAGATCGCGGGCATCCTGATCATCCTGGCGGCGCTCGCGGCGGTGGCGCTTGTCATGCGCCGCATGGTGCTCATGCCCCTTGCCGACCTGTTGACCGTCGCCGCGCGCGTGACCGCGGGCGATTTCTCGTTCCGCGTGCCGGTGATCGGCGACAATGAGTGGGCGCGGCTCGGTCGCGCCATGAACCGCATGGTCGAGAGTCTGGCGCGGGGCTACGCGACCATGGAGCGGCGCATAGCGGCGCGCACCGGGGAACTCGCGCGCACCAACCGTTCGCTCGCGTTCCTGTACGATGTCAGCAGGCGCCTGGCGGATGCGCCCTGCGAGATCGCCACCTACCGCCATATCCTGCGCGCCGCCGAAGACGCCCTCGGGGCGCGCGATGCGGTCTTGTGCCTGACCCGCGAGGACCCGGAGGCGGCGGCGGTGCTGGCCTCCGATGTCCGCGACAGTCGCCTGTTTCTGTGCCGCCATAACACCTGCCGCGATTGCCTGAACGGGGGCCGCGTGCGGATATGGGGCGCCGATGCCGCGGCGCGACCGGAGGGGCAGGTGCTGTCGGTACCGATCATGATCGCCGAGGCCGGTGCGCAGGGCGCGCTGTCGTTGCGTCTTCCGCCCGGCCGTGCATGGGAGGCCTGGCAACTACGGACTATGGAGACCGTTGCGCATCACATCGGGGCGGCGCTTGGCGCCATGCGACGCACGGCCCGGGAGCGGCGTCTGGCGCTGCTCGAGGAGCGCCACGCCATGGCCCGTGATCTGCACGATTCCCTGGCGCAGTCGCTGTCCTACCTGAAGATTCAGATGGCGCGGCTGCGCGCATGCGACGCCTGGGGCGCCGATCCGGTGTTGTCATCCATCGTGGGCGATATCGACGAGGGTCTTGCTGCCGCCTACCGGCAGTTGCGTGAACTGCTGACGACGTTTCGCCTGCAGATCCCGGAGCGCGGGCTCGAAGGGGCGCTGGTGGCCACCGCCGAGGAGTTCTCGCGGCGCGCCGGCATCCCCGTGCGACTCGTCGATCACCTCTCCCATGCGCTCTTGAGCGCCAATGAAGAGATCGACATCCTGCACATCACGCGCGAGGCGCTCGCGAACGTCGAACACCACGCCAGGGCGCGCCGTATCTGGGTGAAGCTTTCCCTGCGGCGCGGGCATACGGCGGTCGTGCGCATCGAGGATGATGGAGTGGGTATCGCGGATCCCAACGCCGCCGTCGGACATTATGGGCTTGCCATAATGCGCGAGCGCGCCCAGAACATCCACGGCCGCTTGCGTATCGAACGGCGCCCCCGTGGTGGGACGCGCGTGGAGCTCGCCTTCGTCCCAGTCGCCTACCGCGGGCGCCCGCCACGGGTGCCGGGAAGGGCCCGCGCTGAGGCCCTCTCATGACCGCCCGCCAGGGGGTGCTCGTGGTCGACGACCATCCGCTGGTGCGCAAGGGGGTCGCCCAGTTGCTGGCCATGGATCCGGCGCTGATGCTCGCGGGCGAGGCCCGCGGTCAGGCCGAGGCGCTGGCGGCCGTGGCGCGCCTGAGGCCCGCGCTCGTGCTTCTCGACCTCAATCTCGCCGGTGTCTCCGGCCTCGACACGCTGCACATGTTGCGCGCCCGCTGGCCGCGGATTCCGGTCCTGGTCCTGACGGTCTCGGATGCCGAGGAGGATCTCGTGGCGGCGCTCAAGGGGGGTGCGGCGGGCTATCTCCTGAAGGACATGGAGCCGGAGGAGATCCTGCGGGAGATCCGCCGCGCGCTGCAAGGCGATGTGGTGCTCTCCCCGCGGCTTGCCCCGGTACTCGCCCGCGTCTTCAGCCCCGGTGCTCGCCGCGCCGAGGGCGACGGCCCGCTCATGACCGGCCGCGAGCGGCAGATCGCGCGGTGCGTGGCGCAGGGCAAGAGCAACAAGCTCGTCGCCCGCGAACTCGGTATTGCCGAAGGCACCGTCAAGGTCCATATCAAGCGGATACTGCGCAAGCTCGCCCTTCATTCGCGGGTGGACATCGCCGT
>DAHWGZ010000224.1 GCA_027335965.1 Acidiferrobacter sp. | reverse complement strand
GGTGGCATTCTTTCCGCTCGACGCCATCGATGCCGAGCGCCTGATCGGTCGGGCCGATCGCGCCATGTACATGGCCAAGCGACGGGCCGCGGACGACGAGCCGGGATGGGTGCGGCTCTATAACCACGACATGCCGGCCGACCCCAGCCCCCGCAATCGCCCGGACCGCGAAATCGACGAATGAGGCTCGGTCTCGACCGCTTTCCGGGGCCAGCGGCGCCGGCTAGAACAGGTCCTCGTCGCGCAGCGCGCGCAGCCAGCGTTTCAAGGACCCGAGATCCGCGATATCAGCCAGCTCCGTCTTCAGGGAGCCGGCCATGGCGCGGGTCTCCTTGATCTCGGCGGCCAGCGTCCGCAGGGCATTCCCGGGGGTCAGCGACGCCTCCGGGTCGACGGCAAAGCGCATGCGGAAATCCGCTTCCACGAGCATGAGCTCTTCTTCGAGGGCGTCGAGTTCGTGCCGCAGCGCCTTGGTGTAAAGTTTCACCGCCCGTTCGTCCTCGCCCGCCCAGGTCCCTTGCCCCGGATCGAGTTCGCAACGCAACTCGATGAGCGGCAGCAGCCGATTGTTTTCGTAGGCGTGGTTGGCCCTTTGCATGAGCGCGGTCTTGTGCTCGCGTTTATCCGGATCCGGCTCGCGGTCCGGGTGCAGGGCGCTTGCGAGCTTGCGGTAAAGGGCGCGGATCGATTCGCGGATGCGGCGGTGCTCGGCCTCGGAGGGGGTGTTGCGCGGCGAGCCGCGCCCTTCCTCGGCGGCGCGGCGCAGGAGTTCCTCGACCGGGGCGTCCGGATCGATCCCGTGGGCCTCCTCGAAGGCCGCGGCGGCGGCCTTGCGGGCCCGCGCGGCGCGATCCTCGTAGCGCCCGCGCGCGCGGCGCTCGTAGAGCGCGCGCAGTTCCGGGTCGTCGCCGTCTTCGAGCAGGGCGGCCGTGAGTTCCACGACCAGCATCTGCGTGCCGCGGCGCTCGGCTTGCGTGAGGCCCTGTTCGTCGAGCGCTTCGTCGAGGCGCCTGACAAAGTCCGTGCGCAGCCTGCGGCATGTGGCGCGCAGGGGCAGGAGCTCATCCGTGAATCGGGCCTGGTAGGGGCCCAGCACCGCGGCCCATGCGCCGAGCGACTCGCGGACCTCCTGGATCTTCTTTACGAGGCGATCGAAGGCCTTGTGGCCCTTCGGTGGGGGCGTGGGGCTCGGGCCAAAGCCGGCCAGGGGCATCTGGGACTCGGACACGCGGCGTGCTCCTTGAATGCAGGTCGCGCCGGGATCGCCGGCGCATGGTCTGGGGCGGCCGGATCGCTTGCGCCCGCCGGATGGGCGCGGGCGCGGCCTGATCAGCCTTTATGGTAAGGGATTCGGCGGCGGCGGTCACGGTCGGCAAGGCCGCGGTCGGCGGCGCTCCCGTCGCGCTGCATGCGGCCTCGCGCCCCCGGCGCGACGGGCCCGGGCGGCGACAGGCGCAGGATGCGGCGGTGGCGAGGGCCTATGCGGCCACGCAAGCCCATCGCCGGAAACCGGGAAGGCGTCTCTTGGCGGGCTGTTGCCGCCCTGTCCGACGCGCCATCCGCGCTCGAGGTCCGTCCGAGGGGCATGCGCCGCTTATGCCGGCGAATGTCATCGGGGCGCGGGGGCGGCCTCTCGCGGGTCCCGCCGCGAGGACCGACGCAGGATGAGCCCATAGTGATAGGGCGCGAGCGGCACGACGAGGGGGCGTTCGAAGCCGGCGGCGGCGACGGCGTCCGCGGTCGCCTCCGGGGACAGACGCAGATCGGTGCGCGGCCCGCGGGGCTTGCCGAGCACCGGGGTTTCCTCGCGCGGACGCGGATACCAGTTGATGATCACGAAGCGGCCGCCGGGGGCCAGCACCGCGGCCACGGCGCGCGCCAGCGCGCCCTTGTCCGGCACGCCATGAAAGGTATTGGCCATGAGGACGACGTCGAATGGCCCGGGGCACGAATCGCCAATGGCCATGGCGTCCCCCAGTCGCCAGTCGCAGGGAAGATCGGCGCACGCCGCCCGCGCCTGGGCGAGCAACACGGGGTCGATATCCAGGCCCACGGTGCGGCCCGGCCGGACACAGCGCGCCAGCGCCGCGGTGAAGTAACCGTCGCCGCATGCGAGATCGAGTACGCGCATCCCCGGGGCCACCCCCAGGGCCCGCACCACCGCGTCCGGATCGGGCCACAGCGCGCGCCACCAATCGGTGTCGGGCATGCTGGTGGCGGGGAAGAACGCGTCGGGAACGGCCGGCTCGGTCTTGGGGGATGGGTCACCGGTCATGGGTCGTGGCCTAGCCTTCAGGGGGAGACGCTTAATGATAGTCGAAAGGGCGCCCAAGGTCCCATTCGGTTGAAGGGTTCGGGGGTGATCGAGGCGGCACCCATGGGTGGGCCATGGCGACCCGGAAATCGCGAGGAGGGCGCCGCGTCAGGGCCTCCCGCGCGATCGGCCGCGCCGGGGTGGCCCCCC
>DAHWGZ010000223.1 GCA_027335965.1 Acidiferrobacter sp. | reverse complement strand
CGCAGCGCTTCATCCTGCCCCTCGATCTTCCGCTGCCGGTCCTGTGCGACGTCGGGCCCACAACCATCGCGATCCGCCACCTGCATTCCGCGGGCCGGCCATGCCATCCCGCCGATATCGCGTGGATACTCGAGGACATGCGCGTCCGTGCGCGCGTCCATGCGACCCTGTCCCGGCACTCGCACGAGCTCGTGGCGGATTTGGGCCTTCCTGTCGCCGACAACGCCTATGAGATGGACCTTGGCGGCTGATCAGCCGCCGGCCACCGTCATCCGCTCCAAAAGCCACGAGCCCGTGCACACATTGTGGCGGGCGTCGACATCACGTCCCACCGCGACAAGCCCCTTGTACATATCCCGCAGGTTCGAAGCGATGGTGATCTCCTCGACCGGATGGACGATCTCGCCGCCCTCCACCCAGAAGCCGGCCGCCCCGCGTGAATAATCTCCCGTGACACCGTTGATCCCGAACCCTATGAGTTCGGTCACGAACAGCCCGCGTCCCATTTGCCGCAAAAGACCGGTCAGATCTTCCTGGCCTGGCGCCACCATCAGGTTATGCACGCCGCCGGCATTGGCGGTGGTGACAAGCCCAAGCTTGCGCGCCGCGTAACTGTCCAGACAGTAACGGCGCAATACGCCGTCGGTCACGAGATCGCGATAGCGGGTCTCCACACCCTCGCCATCGAAGGGCGCGCTGCCCATCGCCTTCTTGCGGTGCGGTTCCTCATACAGATGGACCCAGGCCGGAAACAAGGCGCTGCCGACGCTATCGAGGAGAAAGGACGAGCGCCGGTAAAGGCTTGGGCCGCTGATCGCCGACACCAGGTGCGATACCAGGCTGCGCGCCACCTGCGCCTCGTAGAGGACCGGCACCTGACAGGTCTTGATTTGGCGGGCGCCGAGCCTACGTATGGTACGCCGCGCGGCGCTCCGCCCGACCTCCTCGGGCGCCGGCAGGTCGCGGGGATCACGCACCGCGGCATAGTCGTAATCGCGCTGCATCGAGCCGTTGCCGTCCTCGCCCAAGACCGCGCAGCTGATCCCATGGCGGCTTGCGCGCACGGTCCCAAGAAAACCGTCGCTGGTGGCATAGACATCCGTGCCGTCATGGGTGGTGATGCTCGCGCCCTCGGAATTGCGGATGCGGGGATCGGTGGCAAAGGCCGCGTCCTCGCAGCGCCGGGCGAGCTCGATCGCCTCCTCCATCGACAGCGGCCAGGGGTGGTGAAGATCGAGATCGGGGATGTCGCGCGCGAGGTGCGCGGGATCGGCGAGGCCGTTATAGGGATCGGCGGCCGTATGGCGGGCGATGGCACAGGCCGCCATGACCGCCTCCGACAGGGCCTGCGGACGGAAATCCGCGGTGCTCGCCGATCCGCTGCGCTCCCCGAAAAAGACCGTTATGGAAAGGCTCTTGTCGCGGTGATGCTCGACGGTCTCGACCTCGCCCTTGCGGACCGTCACCGAAAGCCCGGCCCCGAGCCCGGTATTTACCTCCGCGGCGCTCGCCCCCTGGCGGCGGGCGAGATCGAGGGCCTGCGCCGCCAAATCCTGAAGCGAAGGCGCGGTCTTGGCTGTCGTGATCATGGAATCCATCATTCCTCCGTTCCGCCCACTGTCATGCCATCTATGCGCAGGGTCGGCTGGCCGACCCCCACCGGCACGCTCTGTCCGTCCTTGCCGCAGGTCCCGACACCGCTATCGAGGGCCAGGTCGTTGCCGACCATGGCCACGCGCGTCAAGACATCCGGCCCATTGCCAATGATGGTGGCGCCGCGCACCGGCCGCCCGATCCGGCCGTTCTCGATGAGATAGGCCTCAGACGCCGAGAATACGAACTTGCCGGAGGTGATGTCGACCTGGCCGCCGCCGAAGTTCACGGCATACAGACCCTTCTTGACCGATGCGATGATCTCCTCGGGCGGCGTCTGTCCGGCCAGCATGTAGGTATTGGTCATGCGCGGCATCGGCAGGTGGGCATAGGACTCACGGCGCCCGTTGCCGGTGGGCGCCATGCCCATGAGGCGCGCATTCATGCGGTCCTGGATGTAGCCGCGCAGCACGCCCCGCTCGATCAGGATGGTGCTTTGGGTCGGAGTCCCCTCGTCATCGATGTTCAGGGAGCCGCGGCGCCCCGGCAAGGTCCCGTCATCGACCACCGTGCAGGTATCGGCCGCGATCTTGTCACCGAGCCGCCCGGCGAAGGCCGATGTCCCCTTGCGGTTGAAGTCGCCCTCGAGCCCGTGCCCTATAGCCTCATGCAGCAGGATGCCAGGCCACCCCGGACCGAGCACCACTTGCATGGTCCCGGCCGGCGCCGGCGAGGCCTCGAGGTTCACGAGTGCCTGCCTCACGGCCTCGCGGGCATAGGAGAGCGCGCGCTCCTCGGTCAGGAAGTAGCCGTAATCGGTGCGTCCGCCGCCCCCCGACGTGCCATGCTCCCGGCGTCCGTCCTGCTCCACG
>DAHWGZ010000222.1 GCA_027335965.1 Acidiferrobacter sp. | reverse complement strand
CACCGTAAGCAACTGGTCGAGTTCAGCGGGCGCCAGGTGGTCCTTGCGCGCGAAGCGTGGCGTGCCTTGTTCGGGGGAGCAATACCGGCAGCGCAGGTTGCAGTGCTCGGTCAGCGATACCCGCAGATAGGAGATGCGACGGCCAAAACGGTCATGAAGATCCGTTGCCGGCGAGGCGGGGGCCCCAGTGCTTGCCATGTCATGTGCGATCCCAGGTTCCAGAGCGGCCTCCCTCCTTGTGCACCAAGCGGATTCCGTCGATGACCATGCCGCGGTCCATGGCCTTACACATATCGTAAACGGTAAGCAGCGCAATGCCTACGGCCGTCAGGGCCTCCATCTCCACGCCCGTCACATAGCGCGTGCGGACACTGACCGAGCAGCGCAGGCAGGTGGCATCGACGAACGCCCAGGCGACATCGAGCCCCGAGATCGGCACCTGATGACAGAGCGGGATCAAGGCATCGGTGCGCTTGGCGGCCTGGATGGCGGCAAGTCGCGCCACGCCCAAGACATCCCCCTTGCGGATGGTGCCGGCGCGGATGGTGTCGGCGGTGGCCGGGGCCATGGTGATGCGCCCCTCGGCCGTGGCCACCCGCGATGTGACCGTCTTTTCGGTCACATCCACCATCTGTGCCTGGCCGTGCGCATCGAAGTGCGTAAGGCCGCCGCTTTCCCTTTCGTCCGCCATGACCCGACTCTCGCGCTCGTGATCTTCAGGAACTATAGCGGCCGGCGCCAATAAGCTCTAGCGCTTCTCGTAGCTCGGGACGAGCGGCTTGCTCGCCACCGCCGGGCTCACCGCCCCGCCACGCAAGGCCGGATGCATCTGCGGCAGGGGGCCAGGCATGCGGCCGTGGTAGAGATTCACCACATGCTGGGCCTCCACGAAGAACAGATAGCGCTCAAGCCCGATGCCGATGAAGGCCAGCAGCGGGGCCAATAGCACGCCCAGGCCCAGGGACATGTGGGCGGCGGCGAGCAGGATCGCCATGGGCGCGAGAATTCCGAGCGCGTAGACCGCGATCTTGAAGTTCCGGGCGCGGGCCGGGCTTATGCAGTTGCTGAACTCATGGGTCAGGAACGTCCCGAAGGTATGCCCTTGATCCAGGAGCTTCACCCGGCCGCGCGTGAAGCCGGTCGCGGTCTGCAAAGTCGTGCCGCTCGGGGCGCCGATCCAGAAGTAGTAGATCGCCTTCATGACCCCGGCCGCCACCAGCAGGGCGCAGGCCGTGCTCACCAGCACCAGGTCCGGCCCGTGGGCGAGTACCCGGCTGGTCGCGAGCATGGTCATGCCAAGCGCGAGCCCGAGGGCGTAGAAATTCGCCGGGACGAGCGGCGTGTGCCACTGCCGTATGGTCCGCAGGCAGGCGTAGATCATGCCCTGGCAGAAGATCGTGATAAGCCCAATCAAAGCCGCGACGTTGCCGAGCACGAGCGCCCCGTCATTTTGGTCGGTGTTGGTGAAGAACACCCAGCCCAGATAGGCGATGGCGAGCGGATAGAACAGCACCGCGAACACGCCCTCGCGCGCAAGCCATGAGGTCCGCCAGCGGGTGAATGCCCGCCAGGCATTCTTCGGGTTCGCGAGGTGCGCGGTCGACGAGACCATGCCCATGGTCACGAGCAGCAGGGCGAGCGCCACGAGGATGACGGTGCGCAAGGGGCTCAAGCCCCCGTCGATGGCGAAGTCGTTCACGACCACGACCATCGCCATGAGACCGAATCCGGCGCCCGAGAAGAGCGTTAAGAATATGACGGCAAGTGACGGGTTCATATTTCAAGCCCCCTGGTGTGTTTTAACGTTCGACGACACGGTTGACCCACTCCTTGACCTTGCGCGCGAGCGATCCGCGCGGGAGGTCGGAGGTGGGTATCGCCGGCCGTGTCCGCGGCGGCAGATAATGGTTCGTCGGGTTGTAATTGAGTTCGGGCATGAGCGCATATCCGCCCCGCTCGCGCACCGCGCGGCTCGTGGTGCTCTCCGGGTCGTCGAGATCGCCGAACAGGCGGGCATGGGCCGGGCAGGCCAGCACGCACGCCGGCTGCCTGTCCTCGACCGCCAGCGTCTCGTCGTAGATGCGATCCACGCACAAGGTGCATTTCTTCATGGTGCCGGACTCGCGATCGAGCTCGCGCGCGCCGTACGGGCATGCCCAGGAGCAGTAGTTGCAGCCCATGCACTTGTCTTGATCGATAAGCACGATGCCGTCTTCGGCGCGCTTGTAGGAGGCGCCCGTCGGGCACACGGTCACGCACTCGGCGTTCTCGCAGTGCATGCACGACATCGGAAAGTTGATGGTCTTGTTGTTCGGGTATTCACCGACTTCGTAATGGCGAATCCGGTTGAACCATACCCCGGAAGGCTCCTTGCCATAGGGATCGTAATCCGTGAGCGGTGCCGTAATGGAGCTTGTATTCCACTGCTTGCAGGCCGTCGCGCACGCGTGACAGCCGACGCAGGTGTCGAGATCGATGACA
>DAHWGZ010000221.1 GCA_027335965.1 Acidiferrobacter sp. | reverse complement strand
GAGGTCATCGAGGCGGCGGTGCGCGGGATGTTGCCCAAGGGGCCTCTTGGCCGCCAGATGTTGCGCAAACTGAAGGTGTTTGCGGGCGGCGACCATAAGCATGCGGCGCAGCAGCCCAAGCCGCTCGAACTGAGAAAGGGATAAGGAACCGACATGGCCGAAGCCAAGCATTACGGGACGGGGCGGCGTAAGTCCGCCAATGCGCGTGTGTACTTGAGTCGCGGGAAGGGCGCGTTTCTGGTCAACAACCGGCCGGTCGACGAGTATTTCGGACGCGAGACCTCGCGGACGCTCGTGCGCCAGCCGTTCGCGGTGACCGAGACCCTGAACCATTTCGATGTCAAGGTGAACGTCCGTGGCGGCGGCCCGAGCGGCCAGGCCGGCGCCGTCCTGCACGGCATCGCGCGCGCCTTGCTCGCCTATGACGAAACCCTGCGTCTGCCGCTGCGGCGCGCGGGATTCCTGACGCGCGATGCGCGTGAGGTGGAGCGCAAGAAGGTCGGTCTCCACAAGGCCCGTAAGCGCCCGCAGTACTCCAAGCGCTAAGGCGCCCCTCTTGGGGGATCGTCTAGTGGTAGGACAGCGGACTCTGACTCCGTTAACCGAGGTTCGAATCCTCGTCCCCCAGCCATAAAAATCAAGGGCCTAGGTGAATACCTGGGCCCTTTTTGTGGAGCGCGCCCGGCCGGGCGCGCTCGCTGTGATCCTGCCGGCCATACAGCCCACGCCGCTCCTGCATGCAGTCGTCATTGGCCATGCGGGGTAGGTCATCCAAGGCATTTCTCAAGAAGCGCGCGTTCTGCCGCCATCGACTTCAAGCCCCGCATGGTCGTCGGAGACCACGAACTCGACGCCGTGCAGGCCGCGGTCCTTCAGGCGCATGCGGGGGTCTCTCCCGGACGAGTGTCTCTCGCGATGGGCCGGATCGCCGGCCGGGATCGCGCCCCCCCATCCAGGATGGCCGATGGCGACCCGCATGGCCTCGGCGCGAATGCCCCCGCCCTCGCGGACCCTCTCGTGGCGGGCATCCGGAATCTGATAGGGCTAGGGCTCCTCCAGACGGCGGCCGGCAAAGGCGCTCAGGGGCCTCGTCGAGCACGGGTTGATGGCGCAAGATGCGGGGGGCCGGGAAGCCGTGCCCGCAGAGCGCCTCGGCGATGTCCTTACCCTTGCGGGTGGAGGATCCTGCAAGCACATATCGGCCCATGGTGCCGAAGGAGGCCTTCTTCGAGCGCTGGTAGCGCTCTAAAGAGTGCCGTCTGGAGCCGGCCATGGCGGTCCCGCGGCAGGCGCAGCTCCCGTTCAGCCGGCGCGGCTCACAAGCCCGCGCTCATGGAGCCGCCTGTTGAAAGATGGTGATGACAATGTGATTGGATTTTTCCCACGCTGCGCGCCAGGGAGAGCGCAGCGAGGGCGCGTAGTCCGCGGGAGGCGTAGGTCCGGGCGGGTGGCCGCAGGCCACCTGCAAGGACACGGGCCATACGGCCCGCAATGTCGACACGCCGTCCCGTTATTGTGGGCGAGATTCTTGTGCGCCAGGAAAGCGCACATCTCGCCCGCAGGACGGCCGTGGACAACCCCCTCTTTGTGGGGGCGGCATCTCGCAGCGGAGCGGAGAGATCATGGGTTGCGCCGAGATCGAGGGCGCGAGGGCGACTTGGATGTCCCGTCGCGCATACCGAGAGCCGGCGCACGCTTGCCCGAAGGCCTTGATGGGGCCCAGGACCCGGTGTTCGAGCCCCCAGCGCACGGCCCACTCGACTGACCGGTAGACGTGGTTCCAGGAGGTGTGAAACGACCGGGAGACCTCGAGCCACGAGAGCTTCCGTGCCCAGGTCGCGAGAAACGGCATATAGGCCGTCGTCAAATGGTGTTTACCTTCGGCCCAGGGCAGGATCTCGGCGACAACGCCGCATGTGGGACAGTCCACGCGCCGCCTGGCATAGCGGAAGAAGACCGCAAAGCCCCAGAAGGGGATAAACTGAAAGGTCCGCTCCGGGAGCTTGTCATAACCGGGGCGGCGCTTCCCGCAGCCCGAGCAATAGGGCTTGGGGCCTTGACGAGGGACCACCTCGACCTCGATGGTGTTCGGGCGGGTCTCGGCAAACCGGGTCTTGCCATACACGAAGCCCTTGAAATGATAGCAGCGATTCAATGACGTGGTCAGTTCCATGGATAAGCGCGAGACCTCCTCTCAGCACCGTCAAACGCCTTCGCCGCTGACCCCTGCGGGCGCGGTGGCGAGGCTTTCGCTCTATTGTAAAGACATCAACCGCTGGCCAGAAAGCTGGGCGCGCTTCCCGAATTTGGATGTACCCGTCGGCGAGCGGATCGTGGCGGAGTTCACGCCTTTTCTCCTCGCCTTGATCGCCGAACAACGGACAAAGAAAACGGTGAAGAAGTACACCGATTACCTCTGGATCTTGGGCGGCGAGATCATTCATCGGACCCACTTCGAGGAGCGCGACCGGCGACTATCCGGTCGCGCCCTCATT
>DAHWGZ010000220.1 GCA_027335965.1 Acidiferrobacter sp. | reverse complement strand
CCGCGACCGATGATCTGGCTCCAAAGCGCCCCAGTGGTCATGCAGACGATCGTGCCCGCCTCAAAAAAGGCCGTGCCCTTGGACAGCGCTACCCCCAAGGTCTCAATGGCCTTCAGGGGAATGACCGGCGCTTGGGCGTGACGCAGATCCACCGACTCAATGAGGGTCGCGTCGATATGCCGCGCCGCCCGCGGGACTTTCGTGGCCAGCGTACTGAAGCCCTCAAGGCCCGTGATCGGGTGCAAGGCGCGATCAGCCGGCGCCGCAGCCAGGGCGAGCGCCAAGTGGTCGAGTTCCGGCGCGATGCCCCGCACCCAGGTCCGGGCCTTTTCCACACCCGCCACTCGCGCCCGGGCGTTCTCCGGGTCCTGATTGAACCGCTCTGCCAGTTCGATCTCGCCTTTCAGCCGCGCCTCCTCGGCGTCCAGCAACGCTTCGGCCCGCGCGACGCCCGCGCGCCATTCGGCAATGTGCGTGGCTTGGATTTTGGTCTCTATGTTGATCACCGGCGACTCGTCGCACGCGACCCGGCGGTCGATCATGGCATTTGCGTCACCGGCGGGATCAGGGCAGTAGGAATATAACAAGGAGTCCTCCGCACCCGCTCCGTGCACCGCGACCACGACCCGGGAATACACGCTGGCGCGCAGCGCGGGCATGTACTCACAAGGGTCATCGCTGTCGTCCGGTCCGTGCTCGCACGTAAGACATGCGTGTGCGTGGGGGGCCCGACGATGATCCGTCAACGCCTTCACCGTAACGAATTTTTTGCAGTTTTTCTCGTTGCGCCCTAAGTGCAGGCGCGCGCCAGGAATCTGCGCGGCGACCTCCCGTGCTTGATCGAGGGTCGGGCAAAGAACCAAAAACGGCTTGGCGCTTGCGCGGATCGTCTCAATCTTCCTATGAGTTTTTCCCACACCGGGCGTCACCTGCACAATGGTCGGCACGGGCGTCTCAGCCGACGCCCAATCCCGCACGGCGGCGAGCACGGACAATTCCGCCGCCTCAAGGGGCTGCTCGGGTCCGCGAGGTGCGCTCTCGATGCGTTCCCAGGGCACTAGCGGCAAGACGTTTTTTCTGTTTCCTGGGCCGTCGCCATTCGGCAGGAGGTCCAGGTCCGGCGATACCGCACGCCGCTCGATAAGAGCGCGTGTTGCGTCGTCGCCAATTCCAGCCACGGCGTCATAACCGACGCGCACATCGAGCCAATCCTCTCCTTTCTTCTGACCCTCCACCCGGCCCTCTGGCGGGATGGCGATGCGGATCTTCGCTCCTGGGCAGACCAGCAGGATCGCCCTGGCACACGCCTGGGCCGCTTTCATGCCGCCCCGGTCACCCAGGATCAGGATCTCGAATCCGGCCTCGACCAGATCCCGGATGCGGGCGACAGGGGGTCGCTCCAGTCCGCCCATAGTGAAGACGGAGAGCACAGGGGCGCGGGGGTAGAGTTCCGCGCCGCATGCGGCGGACAATTGCCCTTCGGCGATGACCGCCATGGCGCCAGAAGCGACCGCCCCACCGTCCCATCGGTTATACTCTATGTAGGCTGTTTGGCCGTTCCAGAACTGCGGCCCGAGTCCTCGCTTGTTGCTGTCCTCGCTCGCTGGCCATGTGCGCTTATCCCACTCCCTGTGGACGGTCGTTATCTTCCCCGTGCGCGGATCGCGGCGGCCGTAGACCAGGCAAGGCAGGCCATTCGATTGACCAGCCCTTGCCACCTGCATCAGGGTCTCCCGGCGCAGGCCACGATACCGAATGTAATCGCTCATGGCCGCCGCATGACGGTCCGTGTGGTGGTCGAGAGAGACCGAGCGCCGCTCCCAAAGCGACATGGCGGCGCGCATCCGGCGCGACTCGTCCTGCGCCTTCTCCTTGTCCTGCTCCGCCCGTTTGGCCGCCATTTGCCGGCCGTATTCGGCCCGCTCTTCATGGGTCCAGGTCTGGGTCGGGCAATGGATGCCTAGGCGTTCACAGAGCGACGGCCATGCGCCATGCTCGCCTAGCCCGCCATGGTCGCGCCAGCCACCATTGTCGATGTGGACCGCGACGTCTTTTGCGCGGGACTCGCGCCAGATAGCGCGGATGCGGACCCAAGATCCGCTGCGCTGGTATTGGATTCCTGCGGCTTCGAGGGCGCCGAGGACGTCGATCTGGAAGGTGCTCATAAGGCACCCCCAACCGACGCGGGGAGACTACAGGGGTGGGATCGCGGAGGTTCGGGGTCGCCACCCCCGCCGTCGCCGTCATCCCCGCCCGAATCGGTGGTGGCGCGCCGCGCGCTTGCTGGGGCACGGCGGGCGTGAACCCGGGCCTGGGCACGGATGCGGACGGTGGGGATGAGTGTCCGGCCCCGGCCCTCGGTTCTATTTTCCAAGATTTGGAGTTTGAAAATTAAGCGCCGCGCTTTTTTAAAATGGACATTCTTCTCTATTGAAATACGTGGTTTTTTGTGTATGATCTTGTTCATGCCAGCGCTCCTGATTAGCCTGGTGATTCACGAAAGGCCCCGACCGATTCGGGGCCTTTC
>DAHWGZ010000021.1 GCA_027335965.1 Acidiferrobacter sp. | reverse complement strand
ACCCGGCTTATCGGCCGACTCCCACCTCTTTTCCACGAAGCCCCTGTCAGAAAGCCGCCATGGCGGGCGATGGCCCCGCGTGGCGCCGGATGTCGCCCGTGATCGCCCATCACCCACATTTCATCGCCCGCGCTTGACTTCGCTTTTCGTGCGTCTCTATAGTGTCATTAAGTGGGTGAAAGTGGGTATTTGTGGGATAGGGGTGCGACGACACATGTTCCGCGGCGTAAACAGCGTGAGTCTCGACAGCAAGGGGCGAATCGCCATCCCCACGCGCTATCGGGAGGGTCTGCGCAGCCACTGCCAAGGCCGGCTTATCATGACGGTCGACCGCGACCATTGCCTGCTGCTTTACCCGCTCCCGGAATGGGAGGTCATAGAGGCCAAACTCGTCGCTCTGTCGAGTTTCAACCCGCATACGCGGCGCCTGCAGCGCCTCTTGATCGGGCATGCGACGGAGTGCGACATGGATGGGGCGGGGCGCATCTTGTTGCCTGCGCCGTTACGCACCTTTGCGACACTGGATAAGGATATCATGTTGATCGGACAGGGAAACAAGTTCGAACTCTGGGATGCCGCGACATGGGACGCGCGCCGCGCCGAATGGCTGGCGCAGACTGACGGCGAAGAGCTGCCCGCCGAGTTGCAGTCCCTGTCGCTGTGACCGGGGGTCACGAGCCGGTTCTTCTGGCCGAGACCCTGAAGGCGCTCGCGGTGCGGCCGGATGGGCGTTACCTCGACGCCACCTTCGGCCGTGGCGGGCACAGCGCGGAGATATTGGCGCGACTCGCGCCGAGCGGGCGGTTGGTCGCGATGGATTGCGACGATCAGGCGATCGAGGTGGCCACGCGGTGTTTCGGGGAGGACCCGCGTATGACGATAGTGAAAGGGCGTTTCTCCATGATCGAGCGGTATCGAGAGGAGGCGCCATGGCAAGGAGGCTTCGATGGCATCTTATTCGATCTGGGGGTTTCGTCGCCCCAGTTGGACGATGCCGCCCGCGGTTTTAGCTTTCGGCGCGAAGGACCGCTCGACATGCGCATGGATCGGCAGGCGCATCCATCGGCGGCCGAGTGGCTGAACGCCGCCCCCGAGGCCGAGATCGCCCAGGTCCTGCGTGATTTCGGCGAGGAGCGCTACGCGCGGCGCATCGCGCGCGCGGTGGTCGCGACCCGCGCCACGACCCCGCTTACAACCACCGCGCAGTTCGCCGCGCTGGTCGCTCGCGAGATCCCGCGGCGGGAGCCCGGGCAGGACCCGGCGACGCGTTCCTTTCAGGCCGTGCGCATACGGATCAATGATGAACTTGGCGAATTGACGCGCGCCCTGCCGGCGGCGCGCGAGTTGTTGCGGCCGGGCGGGCGGCTCGCGGTGATCAGCTTCCATTCGCTCGAGGACCGCATCGTCAAGCAGTTTTTCGCGCGCGAGTCGCGCGGGGATTCGTATCCGGCGCGCCTGCCGGTCCCGCAGGCGTGGCTTGCGCCCCGTTTGCGGGTGCTGGGCCGGGCGCTGCGCGCGGGTCCCGCCGAACTGGCCGTGAATCCCCGGTCCCGAAGCGCCGTCTTGCGCGTGGCGCAGCGCCTGGGGGATTCCTCATGACAGGCCGCGTCACGATATTCTGGCTCGTTGCCCTGATCGTGTCGTCCTTGGCGCTCGTCGATGTCCGCAATCGTTATTTGCTGCTTTTTGACCACGAGGAGCATCTGGTGGGTCAAAAGGACGCCTTGCATGTGGAATGGGGGCGGCTCCTGCTGGAGCAGGGGACGCTGGCCGCGCACCGGCGGATCGACCGCATCGCGCGGCATCGTCTCGACATGACGATGCCCGACCCGCGCCGCATCGTGCTCATCTATACTCAGCCGTCGAACATCCCATGACCGGGCCCAGCCATTATTTCATGGTGACCGGCCAGGCCGGTTTCGGACGCTCCGGCTTCGTGATGACGCTCATGTTGGCCGCGCTCGCCCTCATGGCCGCGCGCGCCTTCTATCTGCAGGTCCTGGACGCGCCTTTTCTGCGCCGCGAGGCCAGCCGCCAGGCGATCGAGACCGTGCAGCAGGAGGGCCATAGGGGCATGATCGTGGATCGCCATGGCCAGCCGCTTGCGATCAGCACGCCCGTCGATTCGCTGTGGGCGAATCCCCACATTCTCTTGAAGGAGCCGGCCGTCTGGCCGCGTCTGGCGCACGCCATCGGATGGCGTGCGGCCACGCTCGAGAAGGCCCTCGACGCCCAAAGGCACGAGCAATTCATGTACCTGCGCCGTCAGGTGGACCCGCGTGACGCGCAGGACGTGCTGGCCTTGCGCATACCCGGGGTGGCCTCGCAACGGGAATATCGCCGCTACTACCCGGCGGGGGCGGTGGCCGCGACCGTGATCGGTTTCACCAACATCGATGACCAGGGCCAGGATGGACTAGAGCTGGCCTACAACTCCTTCTTGAGCCCCAGTCGCGGACGCGCCATCGTGGTTCGCGATGGGCTAGGCGAGCCGATCGCCGTGCGACGCGGGAGAAAGCCGCCGCGCCCGGGCCATACCCTGGTGCTGAGCCTCGATGAGCGCATCCAGTATCTGGCCTACCGCGAGCTCCTGAAGGCGGTGCGCTACCATGACGCAAGCAGTGGCTCGGTCATCGTCCTGGATCCGCGCACGGGCAAGATACTGGCCTTGGCCAATGTCCCGAGCTTCAATCCCAATACCCGCAGCGATCTCGATAGCAGTTATTATCGCGACCGCGCCGTGACCGATGTCGTGGAGCCTGGGTCGTCGTTGAAGCCGTTTACGATCGCGCTGGCGCTGCAATCCGGGCGCATCGTCCCCCACACCCTGATCAGCACCTCCCCTGGCAGTTACTGGGTGGGGCCCGACAAAATCAGCGACGTCGGGGATTTCGGGCTCATCGACGTGTCGCATGTCATTGCCGAATCGAGCAACGTGGGGGCCTCCAAGATTGCGCTCACGACGCTTACGCGCCGCGCCATGTACCGCAATTTCCTGCGCCTTGGGTTTGCCCAGTCGACCCATAGCGGGCTGCCCGGCGAGTCGGCCGGATTCTTGAGTCCGCCGGAGACCTGGGAACCGATCCAGAAGGCCACCTTGGCGTTCGGCTATGGCATCTCGGTGACGCCGATGCAGATGGCCCGCGCCTATACCGCATTTGCCGATGGCGGAATATTGAGGCCCATCAGCATCTTGAAGGCGCCATCGCGCTCGCCGGGGCGGCGGGTGTTTTCACGGACGGTGGTGAGCGAGATACGCCACATGCTGGAACTCGCGGCAAGCCCGGTCGGTACCGGGGCCAACGCCGACGTGGTGAATTATCGCGTGGCCGGCAAGACCGGGACCGCGCACATTGCCGACGCCAAGGGGTATCATAAGCATCGCTATGTCGCCTCTTTTGGGGGATTTGCGCCGGCCTCCGATCCGCGGCTCGTGATCTTCGTCGACATCCGCGATCCGCGCAAGCATGGCTATTATGGAGCGCAGTGCGCGGCCCCGGTGTTCCGCAAGGTCATGACCGGCGCCCTGCGGATACTGAACATCCCGCCCGATAACCCGGTGACGACCATGGCGCGCGCGCAAACGAGGTGGCCATGACGACCACGCTCGCCACACTTTTGCAGGGCATCCGCGAGCTCGAGCCGGGCGCCGATCGGCCGATCTCGGCCTTGAGCCTCGACAGCCGCACGGTCGTGCCGGATGCCTTGTTCATGGCCCTGGCCGGCGCGAGCCAGGATGGACGCCGTTTCATCAGCGATGCGGTGGCGCGCGGCGCGGCCGCGATCGTCACCGAGGACGGGGAGGATGCCCGGTTGGGCGCGGTCCCGGTCATCGCCTGCCCCGGCCTGCGCTCCCAGGTCGGCGTCATGGCCGATCGCTTCTATGGAAGTCCATCGCGGGCGCTGTCGATCATCGGAGTGACCGGGACCAACGGCAAAACCACCACCAGCCATCTCATAGCCCACGCCATGAACATCCGTAGTCCATGCGCCCTGATCGGGACACTCGGTAACGGGTTCCCCGGCGCGCTGTTGCCAGCCGAGCGCACCACGCCGGATGCCATATCGGTGCATCGCTGGCTCGATCGCTTTCGGCGCGAGGGGGCGAGCGCGGTCTCGGCGGAGGTGTCCTCGCATGCGCTCGATCAAGGCCGCGTCGAGGGAGTACGCTTCGCGGGCGCGGTCTTCACCAACCTCACCCGCGACCACCTGGATTATCACGGCGACATGGTGCGCTATGGAGAGGCCAAGGCGCGGCTGTTTGCCTGGTCCGGCATGGCGTTCGTGGTCCTGAACAACGACGATGCGTTTAGCGAGGTCCTGCAGGGCCGGCTGATGTCCGGGGTCCGGGCATGGCGCTACGGGAGCACGGGCGACGTGCGCATAAAGGATGTCCAGGCGACCGCGAGGGGCCTCGAGATCGCGTTCGTCACCCCGGAAGGGCCCCTCACCTTAAAGAGCGCCTTGATCGGTTATTTCAACGTCTACAATCTGGCGGCGGCGCTGACCGCGCTTTTGGCGTCGGGTTGGGGGGCGCGCGACGCCGCCGACGCCTTGGCGGGCGCCACCCCCATTCCGGGACGCATGGAGCCCGTGCCGGGGCGGGCCGATCAGCCGTTCGTGGTGGTCGATTATGCCCATACCCCCGATGCCCTGGAGAAGGCCCTGGCCGGCGCTCGCGCCCACGCCGCGGGGCGGGTGATCTGCGTCTTTGGGTGCGGCGGGGACCGTGACCGCGGCAAGCGCGCGCTCATGGGGGCCTGCGCCAGCCGCTACAGTGATCTTGCCATCGTGACCCACGACAACCCCCGTCATGAAGACCCGGAGCGCATCATCGCCGACATTCTGGAGGGGGTCCCCGAGGAGGCGCGTGCGCGCCTGGTGGTCATGGGTGATCGCCAGGCGGCGATCGCGCGCGCGCTGCGCGAGGGGTCCGCGGGAGATGTCGTGGTGATCGCCGGCAAGGGCCACGAGGAATATCAACAGTTCGGCGACAGGCGGGTCCCCTACAGCGATCGCCTCACCGCCCGTCAATTGCTGGGGGCGCCATGATGACCGTAGCCGAGGTCGCCATGGCCGTCGGGGCCGAGCCCGCGGTGGTCCCGGGACGCATCGAGGGCGTCGCGACCGATACCCGCACCATGGCGCCCGGCTGTCTTTTCATCGCCTTGCGGGGCCCCCGTTTCGATGGCCATGCCTTTTTGCGCGAGGCCGCCGCCCGCGGGGCGGTGGCGGCGATCACCGACCGCCCGTGCGAGGCGGGTTGGCCCCCTTGTCTTACGGTGCCGGATACGCGCCTGGCCTTGGGGCGGTTGGCCGCCCATTGGCGACGCACGATGACCGCGCGGGTGCTTGCGGTGACCGGCAGCAACGGCAAGACGAGCGTGAAGGAGATGGCGGCGCGCATACTGGCGCGCGAGCACCCGGGGATCGCGACCCAGGGCAATCTCAACAACGACATCGGCGTGCCGCTCACGCTCCTGCGGCTGCGGCCCGAGCATCGCCATGCCGTCATCGAGATGGGCATGAATCGGCCTGGCGAGATCGCCGCGCTGGCGGCTATCGCCGCCCCGGACGTGGCCTTGGTCACCAATGCCGGACGCGCCCATCTCGCCGGCCTCGGGACCATCGAGGCGGTGGCCCGCGAGAAGGGTTCCCTGTACCCGGCCCTCGGCGATCGGGGCGTCGCGATCATCAATGCCGACGACGCCCAGGCCTCGTATTGGCGGCACCTTGCCCGCGGACCGGTGCTGACTTATGGCCTGCGCGCGCCGGCGGACGTATCCGCGCGCTATACGCTGACGGCTGACGGCGCGGAAGTGGTCATGAGCGCGCGTGGTTGGGGGGAGCCGCTGCCCGTACGGCTCGCCATGCTGGGGCGGCACAACGTCGCCAATGCCCTGGCCGCCACCGCTCTGGCCCTGAGCGCTGGCGCGTCGCGCGACGCCATTGCCGCGGGCCTCGCCCAGGCCGTTCCGGTCGCCGGGCGCCTGGAAGGGGCGGCGGGATGCGCCGGCTCGCGCCTCATCGACGACAGCTACAACGCCAATCCGGATTCGGCGCTCGCCGCGCTCGCCGTGCTTGCCGACCTGCCCGGCGAGCGCTGGCTCGTTTTGGGCGACATGGGCGAGCTCGGCGAGGGTGGCGAGGCGCTCCATCGCTCGTTCGGCGAGGCCGCGACCGCCACCGGCATAGAGCATCTGTGGACGTTGGGCGCGCTGGCCGCCGAGGCCAGCCGCGCCTTTGGCGCCGGCGGACGACATTACGAGAGTCACGAGGCGCTTTCGAAGGATCTGAGGGCGGCACTCCATGAGGGTGCCGTGGTGTTGGTCAAAGGGTCGCGGAGCATGCGCATGGAGCGCATCGTATCCGCCTTACGCGCGAGCTGAGGGCTGGATGTTTCTGCTCATCATGAAGGCATTTGCCGCCACTGGGGCCACGGATCCCCTGGCCTGGCGCGCCCTGTTGGCGTTTCTGACGGCCTTTGGTCTGGGGGTCGCCGTGGGTCCGCCGATGATCCGCAGGTTGACCGCGCGACTCATCGGCCAGACGGTTCGCAAGGATGGTCCGCAAAGCCACTATCAGAAGGCCGGCACGCCGACCATGGGCGGACTGCTCATGCTGTTTGCGATTGCCGCCTCGACGGTCTTGTGGATGCGTCTCGACAACCGCGCCACCTGGATCGCGCTTGCGACCCTCCTGCTGTTTGGCGCCATCGGCTGGGCCGACGACTACGTGAAGCTTCTCCACAAAAACCCCCGCGGAATAGGGGCGCGCGCGAAGTTCATCTCCCAGACCCTGGTGTCGATCGCGGCCGCCGCCGCGGTCTATGCCGTGGCACACAAGGGGGCGGACACCGACTTCTATCTGCCGTGGATGACCCATCCGCTCGTCCGGCTTGGGGCGTTTTCGTTCGTGCTCCTCGGCTTTCTCGTGATCACCGGCGCCAGCAATGCCGTCAATCTCACCGACGGACTCGATGGGCTGGCCGCGTTTCCGACCGCGCTCGTGGCGGGCGCCCTGGGCGTGCTGGCCTACGTCGCGGGTTCTCCGCATCTGGCCGCGCAGGTCGGCCATCCCTTCGTGCCCGGGGCGCGCGAGCTGCTGGTCTTTTGCTGCGCCATCATAGGGGCGACGCTGGCGTTCCTATGGTTCAACACCTATCCCGCGCAGGTCTTCATGGGCGACGTCGGCGCCCTGGCCTTGGGCGCCGCCTTGGGTATCGTGGCGGTGGTGATCCGCCAGGAGCTCCTGCTTTTTATCATGGGGGGCGTGTTCGTGGCCGAGACCCTCTCGGTCATGTTGCAGGTCGGGTCGTTCAAGCTCACGGGCAGGCGGGTTTTCAGGATGGCCCCCTTGCATCACCATTTCGAGCTCAAGGGCTGGCCGGAGCCGCGCGTGATCGTGCGCTTTTGGATTACCACCATCATTCTCGTATTGATCGGGCTCTCGACCCTGGGGGGGCGGCCATGACCCGGCAGGCCATCGTCCTCGGGCTCGGCGAGACCGGCCTGTCGTGCGTGAACTATCTGCGCGCCCAGGATTATGAGGTGACGGTCTGCGACACGCGTTCCGCTCCGCCGTTTTTGGAGTCGCTGCGCGCCCATCACCCGCAGGTGCGGGTGCTGCTTGGCGAGTTCCGCAAGGATCTCCTGGTCGGCACCGATCTCTTGGTGGTGAGCCCCGGCCTTTCGCTGAAGGAGCCGGCCATCGCCGCGGCGCGACGCATGGGCGTGGCCGTGGTCGGTGACATCGAATTGTTCGCGCGCGCCTGTCTCGCGCCGGTCGTAGCCATCACCGGCTCCAATGGCAAGAGCACGGTTACGACCCTGGTCGGCGACATGCTGGCGCGCGCGGGCCTTCAGGTCGCCGTCGGCGGCAACATCGGCATCCCCGCGCTGTCGCTCCTCGATCGGCCGGTGCCCGATGTCTACGTGCTCGAGCTCTCGAGCTTCCAGCTCGAAACGACCGAGAACTTGAATGCCCAGGCGGCGACGGTTTTGAACATAAGCCCCGATCACATGGATCGCTACGAGGACCTGTCCGAATACGCGCATGCCAAGACGCGCATTTTTGGCGGCGTCGGGCGGATGGTCGTCAATCGCGACGACCCGTGGGTCATCGCCATGGCGCATGAAGATCGGGAGGTCGTCACCTTTGGACTGGGACGCCCGATAGGACATGACTTCGGGTTGATCGACCATGCCGGCGAATCGTGGCTCGCCCATGGGCGTCAGCCCTTGATGCCGGAGGCCGCGGTGCCAATCCCCGGACGCCACAATGTCGCCAATGTCCTGGCCGCCTTCGCGCTCGCGACCGCCGTGACCCGCGACCTTCCGGCGATGGCGGAGGCGGTGCGGGCATTCCAGGGTCTCCCCCACAGGACCCGGATCGTGGCGCGGTGCGATGACATCGACTGGATAGATGACTCCAAGGGCACGAACGTGGGCGCGACCGCCGCGGCCATGGCCGGCCTTGGCGGTCCGGTGGTGTTGATCGCGGGCGGCGATGGCAAGGGGGCGGATTTTGCGCCGCTCGCCGTGGCCGTGCATGGCAAGGCGCGGGCGGTGGTGTTGATCGGGCGCGATGCCGCGCGCATCGAGCAGGCCCTGCAGGGCTGTTGCCCGATCGTTCACGCGCGCGACATGGATGAAGCGGTGCTCATGGCGCGCGGGCAGGCGCAAGCCGGAGACCAGGTCTTGCTGTCCCCGGCGTGCGCGAGCTTTGACATGTTCCGGAATTATGCCCATCGCGGCGAGGTGTTCGCGGATGCGGTCGAGAGGCTCATTCTCGGCGGCCCGGGGGGCGCCCATGGCTGACGTCAAGGATGCCGCGGTCATGCGCCGCCCGCCGCCCCTGGATTCCGTGCTCCTGTATACGCTACTCACGTTGCTCGGGTTTGGGCTTATCATGGTGTACTCGGCATCGGCTTTCGTGGCGGTGCACGAGGTCGGTTACAGCGCCTATTATCTCTGGCACGATGCCGTGAATACCGCGATCAGCATCATTACGCTCACCGTGGTGGTGCGGATCCCCACCACGGTGTGGCGCCGGATGTCTCCCTACCTCTTGATGGGGGGGCTCGTGGCCCTGGTGCTGGTGCTGATCCCGCACCTGGGCGTGCGCGTCAATGGCTCGGCGCGCTGGTTGTCCTTGGGCGTGATCAATATCCAGCCCTCGGAATTCCTGAAATTGTTCCTGGTCCTCTATCTTGCCGGCTATCTCGTGCGCCGCCAGGACCGCCTGAGCGAATTCACCCACGGCATCCTCACGGTCGCCACGCTGCTCATGGTGACCGGGGTCCTGTTGCTGCTCGAACCCGACATGGGCAGCGAGGTGATCCTGTGGGCGGTCGCCTTTGGCATGCTGTTCGTCGGCGGTGTCCGCCTGAGCCATTTCGTGGCGGTGGTCCTTTCGGGCGTGGGCGCCGGCGTGCTGTTGATTTTGGCGTCGCGCTATCGCGAGGATCGCGTGATCGGTTTCCTGCACCCGTTCGCGCGCGCCAAGGGCGACGGCTATCAGCTGGTCCAATCGCTCATGGCCTTCGGGCGCGGCGGGTGGCTGGGCCGCGGTCTCGGCCTCAGCATCCAAAAGCTTTATTATCTGCCGGCCTCGCATACCGATTTTCTGTTTGCGATCATTGCCGAGGAGTTCGGGCTTGTCGGCGTGCTGTTTGTGATCGCGCTCTTTGCCGTGCTCGTGGTGCGCGCCTTCCAGATCGCCGAGGCGGCCCGTCAAGACGGCGATCTCTATTCTTGTTATGTCGCTCAGGGGGTTGCCATCCTGATCGGCCTGGAGGCGATCATTAATATGGGGGTCGACATGGGAGTTTTGCCGACCAAGGGACTGGCGTTGCCGCTTTTGAGTTATGGCGGCTCGAGCACCTTGATGAGCTGCACCGCGCTCGGGCTTTTGCTGCGCATCGATCGCGAGCGCAAGGCCCAGGGGGCCTCACGATGAAGACCGTCCTGATCGCGGCCGGCGGCACCGGCGGGCATGTCTTTCCGGCGCTGGCCGTGGCCCGCGCCCTGCGTGCCCAGGGGGTGGCGGTTGCCTGGATCGGCACGGAGCGCGGCCTCGAGGCGCGCGTGGTGCCGGCCGCGGGTTTTGCCGTGGACTGGATCACGATTCAGGGGCTGCGGCGCGGGTCGCTGCGTGATCTGGCGTTCCTGCCGGGGCGCCTCGCCATCGCGCTCTGGCAGACTTATCGCATCTTTCGGCAGCGGCGGCCGGATGTGGTGCTCGCGCTCGGCGGCTTCGTGGCCGGCCCCGGCGGGCTCGTCGCCTGGCTTACGCGCACCCCGCTTGTCGTGCACGAGCAGAACGCCCTGGCCGGCCTGACCAATCGTTGGCTCGCGCTGTTCGCCGATCGCGTGTTGTGCGGTTTTCCGGAGGCGTTCCGCTCGCTGCCCGGGGCCGTGCACACCGGCAATCCGGTGCGTCCGGAGATCCTGAGCGTCGCGCACCCCGAGACCCGCCTCAAGGGCCGCGTCCCGCCCTTGCGCGTGCTGGTGGTGGGAGGGAGCCAGGGGGCGTCGATACTGAACAGCGTCTTGCCGCAGGCCGTGGCGCTGATCGATCCGGCATGGCGCCCCGTCATCCATCATCAGACCGGGGATCGCGAGCTTGGCGCCACCAGGGAGGCCTACGCATCGCGCGGGCTCGAGGCCCGGGTCACGGCGTTCCTGGATGACATGGCCGCCGAATACGAGTGGGCGGACGTCGTCGTATGCCGCGCCGGCGCGATGACGATCGCGGAATTGTGCGCGGTGGGAATCGCCGCCGTGCTCGTGCCTTTTCCGTACGCCACCGATGACCACCAGACCGCCAATGCCCGTTTCCTCGTGGAGCGCGAGGCGGCCTTGTGCGTCCCGCAGGCGGAATTTTCGCCGTCCCACGTCGCCGAACTCATCGAGGGATTTGCACGCTCGCCGGAGGTAGGCATGCGCATGGCCGAGCGCAGCCGCGTGTGTGCCATGCCCGACGCCACAGAACGCATCGCGGCCACATGCCTGGAGGTCGCTCATGCATAACGTCCATCGCATCCATTTCGTGGGCATAGGCGGTGCCGGCATGTGTGGTATCGCCGAGGTTCTCCACAACCTCAAGTTCGAGGTATCGGGATCGGATGCCGCCGAGAGCGCCACCACCAGGCGGCTCGCAAGCCTCGGAATCAAGGTCCACATCGGCCATGACCAAGGCCTCGTGTGCACGCAGGACGTGGTGGTCGTGTCGTCCGCGATCGCGCCCGAGAACCCCGAGGTGTTGGCCGCGCGCGCGGCCAAGATCCCGGTCATTCCCCGCGCCGAGATGCTGGGCGAGCTCATGCGCCTGCAGCAAGGGGTTGCGGTTGCCGGCACCCACGGCAAGACCACGACCACGAGCCTCGTGGCGAGCGTCCTGGGGCAGGCGGGTCTCGATCCCACGTTCGTCATCGGCGGCCGCTTGAACAGCATAGGCAGTCATGCCCGGCTTGGGCGCGGCCGCTACCTGGTGGCGGAGGCCGACGAGAGCGATGCCTCGTTCCTGCATCTTCAGCCCCTGATCGCGATCGTCACGAATATCGATTCCGACCACATGGCCACGTACGGCGGGGATTTCCAGCGCCTGAAGCAGGCGTTTTTGGCGTTCCTGCACAATCTGCCCTTCTATGGGCTTGCCATCGTGTGCGTCGATGATCCGGTGATTCGCGAACTGCTGCCCGACATCCACAAGCCGGTGCTGACCTACGGAGTGAGCGAGGACGCCGAGATGCGCGCCCATGCCATCGTCCAGGAAGGACAGAACATGCATTTCACGGTCGCCTACCAGGGCGAGGAGGCGTGGCTTACGGCCTCGCTGCGCCATCCGGGCCGCCACAATGTCTTGAACGCGCTCGCCGCCATCGCCGCAGGCCATGAATTGGGCGCCAAGCGCGAAGACATCGCCCGGGGCCTCAGGACCTTCTCGGGCATAGGTCGGCGCTTTCAGATCAATGCCCTTTCGGAACTCCCGGACGGCGATGTGCTGTTCGTCGACGACTATGCCCATCACCCGCGCGAGATCAGGGCAACGCTCGCCGCCGCGCGCGGCGGTTGGCCCGATCGCAGGCTCGTGGTGATTTTTCAGCCGCACCGCTACACGCGCACGCACGACCTGCTCGAGGATTTCGCATCGGCCTTGGCGGACGTCGACAATCTGTTCGTGACCGAGGTCTACGGGGCCGGCGAGGCCCCCATCAGCGGCGCCGACGGTCGCGCCTTGTGTCGTTCGCTGCGGGCCCGTGGGCGCCACCCGGTATTTGTCGAAAGCCTGGCCGACCTGCCGCGCATACTGGCGCCGGTGGTGGCGGGTCATGATCTCGTATTGACGCTTGGCGCCGGCAATATCGGTCAGGCGGCCTTGACCTTGCCGGATGCGCTCAGGAGGGAACAATGAGCGCCCTGATCCCAGAGGCCGACACCGCCGTGCGTTACGGGGAACGGCTCGCCGGGCGGACCACTTGGCGCGTCGGCGGCCCGGCCGATCTCTTCTATGTGCCGCCGACGGTCGCCTCGCTTGCGGCGTTCCTGTGTGCGTATCGTGATCGCCCCGTGCTCTGGCTCGGTCTTGGCAGCAACACCCTGGTGCGCGATGGCGGATTCAGGGGGGCGGCCATCGTCACCGCGGGCGGTCTTGGCGATCTGGCGCTCGCGGGCGAGACCGTGCGCGCCGAGGCCGGGGTGGCGCTTGCCAAGTTGGCGCGCTTTTGCGCCCAATCCGGTTACGCGGGCCTCGAGTTTCTGGCGGGCATACCCGGCACGGTGGGCGGGGCCTTGGCGATGAACGCGGGCGCCGGTGGACATGAGATCTGGGAGTATGTCGCCGCCGTCGAGACCATCGACCGGCACGGCCGGGTCGAGACGCGCACGCGCGCCGATTTCGAGATCGCCTATCGGCGCGCCGCCTCATCCCGCGAGGAATGGTTTGTGAGCGCCTCCTTCGTTTTACCGGCCGGCGATGCCGAGGTCGGCATGGCGCGCATCCGGGAGCACCTGGCGATCCGGAATCGCACCCAGCCCATGCAGACCGCCAACGCCGGATCGGTGTTTCGTAATCCGCCGGGCGACCACGCGGGCCGCCTGATCGAGAGCGCGGGCCTCAAGGGGTTGCGCGAAGGGGGTGCCGTGGTCTCGCCGCGCCACGCCAATTTCATCATCAATGAGGGTACGGCGTCCGCCGCCGACATCGAATGCCTGATCGGTCGGGTCCAGGCGCTCGTCCAGGAGCGCACCGGCATCCTGTTGAGCCCCGAGGTCAAGATCGTGGGAGACCCGGCATGAGTCGTTACGGGAAGGTCGCAGTCCTCCATGGGGGCATGTCCTCGGAGCGCGCCGTGTCCCTGAAAAGCGGTCAGGCGGTGCTGGCGGCCTTGCGGGCGCGCGGCGTCGATGCCCACGGGATCGACGTGGGGCGCGACCTCGCGGCGCGTCTTGCCGAAGGCTACGACCGCGCCTTCATCGCGCTCCATGGTCGTTTCGGCGAGGACGGTTGCGTGCAAGGCCTGCTCGAGGTGATGGGCATCCCTTATACGGGCAGCGGGGTGGCGGCCTCGGCGGTGGCCATGGACAAGATGCTGACCAAGGCGGTCTTGCGCGCCGCCGCCCTGCCCACGCCCGACTTTCGCCTGCTCCGTTCCGAACGGGATCTTGCCACGGTCGAGGCGCTCGGCTTCCCGCTCATCGTAAAGCCGGTATCCGAGGGTTCGAGCATCGGGGTCAGCAAGGTCCTGTCGCCGGCCGATCTCGGCGAGGCCTTCCGCAAGGCGCGCGCCTACGGCGCGGTCCTTGCCGAGGTGTGCATCACCGGTCCCGAATATACCTGCGCCCTCTTGGGCGACAAGGCCTTGCCGGTCATAAGGCTCGAGACCTCGCAGGCCTTCTATGATTACGAGGCCAAGTACCTGCTGGACACCACGCGCTACCATTGCCCGTCCGGCCTGTCGGCGGAAGACGAGCGCGCCATGCAGGCGCTGGCGCGGGCGACCTTCGAGGCGCTCGGCGCGCGCGGCTGGGGGCGCGTGGACATCATGGCCGGCGCGGATGGCGCGCCCTACGTGCTCGAGCTCAATACCGTCCCGGGCATGACCGACCACAGCCTCGTGCCGATGGCGTCGCGCGCCGCGGGCCTGTCCTTCGAGGATCTGGTGCTCGCGATCCTGTCCGAAACCCTGGAGGCGCCATGAGCATCGGGGCCGATATCCGGACACGACTGGATCCCGACCGCCGCGGATTGCGCGCCACCGGTTCGACGCGGCGCCTCGACCGGCGCCACGCGCGTATCGCGCTTGTGATCCTCGCGGGGGTGGCGGTGGCCCTGGGGGCGCGCGCGCTACTGGCCCCCGACCGGTTCCCGGTGCGCTCGGTGCGCGTCATCGGTCATCTCGGACACATACCGCAGCCGCTGCTCGTGGCGGCGGTGCGGCCATTCCTCTACCGGAATTTCTATACCTTGCCCCTCGGCACCGTGCGCGCCGCCGTGGCGGGCGTGCCGTGGGTCGGATCGGTGCGCGTCGAGCGGCGCTTCCCACGCGCCCTTGTGATTTATGTGGGGCGCATGCGTCTTGCCGCGCGCTGGGCGCGTGGCGGGTGGGTCGATGCCGGTGGCGGACATGCCCATCTGCGAGGCTACGAGCCGCCGGCGGGACTCCCGGTCTTCCACGGGCCGGCCGGCAGCGAACGGGAGATGTGGGTTCATTATGGACGGCTTCAGGCGCTTTTGAAGCCCGCGGGGCTTGTCGTCACGGCCTTGGATCTGTCGAACCGCGGCACTTGGCGGGTGGCGTTGCGCGGCGGACCACAGCTCGTTCTGGGGCGCAAGGCCTGCGCGCGGCTTGCACGCTTTTTGACGGTGTTTCCCCAGCTCGCCGCCAGGCGTAGCACGATGCGGCAGGTCGATTTACGGTACACGAACGGCTTTGCCATAGGCTGGAAGACGGGCTCGGGGGACAAGAAATGACCAGAAAGGGTGATGCTCGGCTCGTGGTGGGGCTGGATATCGGCACGTCCAAGGTGCTGGCGATCGTGGGCGAGATCGCGCGCGACGGCATGATCGAAATCATAGGGGTCGGTCATCAGCCATCGCGAGGCCTCAAGAAAGGCGTGGTCGTCAATATCGAGTCGACCGTGCAGTCGATTCAGCGCGCCGTCGAGGAGGCGGAACTCATGGCCGGCTGCCAGATCCATTCGGTCTATGCCGGGATCGCGGGGAGCCACATCAATTCCGTGAACTCGCACGGGATCGTGGCCATCAAGACCAAGGAGGTTGGGCAAGGCGATGTGGATCGCGTGCTCGAGGCGGCGCGCGCCCTGCCCATTCCCGCCGATCAGAAGATCCTCCATATCCTGCCGCAGGAGTACATCATCGACCGCCAGGAGGGCGTTCGCGAACCCATCGGCATGTCCGGCGTGCGCCTGGAGGCCAAGGTCCACATCGTGACGGGCGCCGTGAGCGCCGCCCAGAACATCATCAAGTGCGTGCGGCGCTGCGGGCTTGAAGTCGACGACATCATCCTGGAGCAGTTGGCCTCGAGCCTGTCGGTGCTGACGGAAGACGAAAAGGAACTCGGCGTATGCCTGGTCGACATCGGCGGCGGCACGACCGACATATCGGTGTTCACGCAGGGCGCGATCCGTCATACCTCCGTGATTCCCATCGCCGGCGATCAGGTGACCAACGATATCGCGGTGGCGCTGCGCACGCCGACCCAATACGCGGAGGATATCAAGAAGCAATGGGCCTGCGCGTCCGGTCAGGGCGTGGAGGATGGCGTGGTGGAGGTTCCCGGTGTCGGGGACCGGCCGCCGCGCAAGCTGTCGCGGCAGACGCTCGCGGAGGTCGTCGAGCCGCGCATAACGGAACTTTATGAACTGATCGCGGACGATTTGCGCAAGAGCGGGTTCATGGATCTTCTGGGGTCGGGCATCGTGCTGACCGGGGGGAGCGCGAAGATGGAGGGCATGGTGGAGTTGGCGGAAGAGGTGTTTCACATGCCGGTGCGCCTGGGGGTGCCGCAGTATGTGGGGGGCTTGAGCGGAGTCGTCCATAACCCCATTTTCGCGACCGGCGTGGGTCTCGTCTTGTACGGACACAAACACACCGCGGGCCCGACCATGACGCCTGTCGGCCGCCAGGCTTCTGGACGGTTTACGGAAATATTGAATCGCATGAAAAGCTGGTTTCAAGGGAATTTCTGATCAAGGAAAGTCAGTGCGGACCTCACATACAGGACAGGAGAGCGGGCCATGTTTGAAATCGTAGAGGCAGGCGGCCAGCAGGCCGTAATCAAGGTCATAGGGGTGGGCGGCGGCGGCGGCAACGCCATCGAGTATATGATGAACTCCAATATCGACGGCGTGGAGTTCATCGTCGCCAATACCGACGCCCAGGCGATCAAGAAGTCGTCCGCCAACGTCGTTTTGCAGCTTGGATCCAATCTGACGAAGGGGTTGGGGGCCGGCGCGGACCCCGGCATCGGCCGGCAGGCGGCGATGGAGGATCGGGAACGCATCGCCGAGGCCCTTGCGGGCGCGGACATGGTGTTCATCACCGCCGGGATGGGGGGCGGCACCGGCACGGGCGCCGCCCCCATCGTCGCGCAGGTGGCCAAGGACCAGGGCATCCTCACGGTTGCGGTGATCACGAAGCCGTTCCCCTTCGAGGGCAAGAAGCGCATGAGCGTCGCCGACCAGGGGATCCGTGACCTCGGCGAATACGTGGATTCCATCATCACGATCCCGAACGAGAAGTTGCTCGCGGTGGTGGGGCGGGACATGACGCTGCTCGATGCCTTCGGCAAGGCCAATCAGGTCTTGCAGGGGGCGGTGCAGGGGATCGCGGAGCTCATAACGCGCCCCGGCCACATCAATGTCGACTTCGCGGACGTGCGCACGGTGATGTCCGAGATGGGCATGGCCATGATGGGGTCCGCGGTCGCGCGCGGGTCGGACCGGGCGCGCGAGGCGGCGCGCGCGGCGATCTCGAGCCCGCTTTTGGAGGATGTGGATATTGCCGGCGCGCGCGGTATGCTTGTCAACATCACGGCTGGCGCCAGCATGTCTCTCGGCGAGTTCGCCGAGGTCGGCGACACCATCAAGGAGTTCGCGTCGGAGGACGCCACCGTGGTCATAGGGACGGCCATCGACACGAGCATGGACGACGAGATGCGTGTCACGGTGGTCGCCACCGGTCTCGGCGGTGGCCAGAAGCGCGCTGCGGCGGTGGCCCTCAAGGTCGCCAAGGGGGGCGCTCCGGCGGGGGCGGCCGCGGCGGCCCCGAACTATGATGATCTCGACACCCCGACCGTGATCCGCAACCGGCGGGTCGGCGAGAAGCCGGATGCCCGGGCGGCCGACTATCTGGACATCCCGGCCTTCTTGCGCCGCCAGGCCGATTAGGCCCGTTTGTCGGGGGAGAGCGGCCGGCTACGGCCGCGGGTCGTCACCGACCTGGACAGAATGGCGTTTTGTCTTTATTGTTGAAGACAATGCCGGAACTTGGCCCGGCGGCCGTACAAGGACGTCCGGCGTGGTCAGCAGGGTGCTAGTGTGCTCCATAGCGCGGAAGTCTCATGATAAAGCAACGTACGTTAAAGAACGTAATTCGTGCCACGGGCGTCGGGTTACACACCGGAGAAAAGGTTTACCTCACCCTGCGCCCGGCCCCGGTCGATAGCGGCATCATCTTCCGCCGAGTGGACATGCCGCAGCTCGTCGAAATACGGGCCTGTCCCGAGAATGTGAGCGATACACGACTATCAACTACGCTCGAGCATAACGGGGCGCGTGTTTCGACGGTGGAGCACCTGATGTCGGCCTTTGCCGGCCTTGGAATCGACAATGCCTATGTCGATCTGACCGCGCCCGAGGTGCCGATTATGGACGGCAGCGCGGGCCCATTCGTTTTTCTCATCCAATCGGCGGGCGTCGAGGAGCAGCTGGCGCACAAGCGCTTTATTCGTCTTCGCAAGACCATCGAGATCCAGGATGGCGACAAATGGGTCCGTTTCGAGCCATGGGACGGGTTCAAGGTGTCGTTCACGATAGACTTTGATCACCCGATTTTCCGTAACTCGACCCAGGTG
>DAHWGZ010000219.1 GCA_027335965.1 Acidiferrobacter sp. | reverse complement strand
GAAGGCCTGAGTGCCGGCGCGGATCGGTGCCGGCGGGACGGCCGGCCGGCGGACCATGACGGGGCCGCCCGTAGGGGTGATCGTCGCTCGCGGGGCGGGCGGGTGGTCACCATGAGGGCCGCGTTCCCGGTGCGCATCGTGGATGAGCGCGGCAAGTGCGCGAGCTGCCCGTCGATCTGCTGTCGATACATCACGCAGAAGATCCCCACCCCCCGCGCGCGCGCTGACTTTGAGCACCTCCTATGGCAGGTCAGCCATGAAGGCATTGAGGTCTACCAGGATGAGGATGGGTGGTTTCTGCTCGTGCACGCGCCGTGCGCGCACCTCGAGGCGAGCGGGGCGTGCGGCATTTACACTGCGCGCCCGCCGATCTGCCGCGACTACTCCAACGACTTCTGCGAGCTCGATGAGCCGGCCGAGCGCCACTTCCGCGCGCACTTCCGGGATTACGACGCACTCCTCGCGTATTGCCGCAAACGCTTCAAGACCTGGGCGCGCACGGCTTAGCCGCTTCGTTCTCGCCGCCGCCCTCGGGGTTCCCATGTCGCTGCCCGCGTGGGCCGGCCGGCCCCCGAAGATCACGGTATCGACGCACGGCGAGCGCTTCCACATGAGTCTCGACATGAGGCTGCGCGCCCCAATCCGGCGGGTCTGGCAGGCCATCACCGATTACACCGATATCAAGCGGCTGAACCCGGCGGTCAAGCGCGCCACCGTGATCCGACACGAGGGGCTTACCCTGCTGCGCATGCACATCACGAGCTGCGTGCTGTTCATCTGCTTCCCGGTCACCCAGACCGAGGCCATGACCACCCGCGGACACCAATGGGTACGCGGTGTCATCATCCCGCAATTGTCGAGCTTTCGGTCGGGCTATTCGCAATGGCACCTGCGGGCGGTGGCCGGCGGCACCGAGGCGCGCTTTCGGGCGACGCTCACGCCCTCGTTCTATATCCCGCCGCTCATAGGGCCGTGGATGATCCGGCGCAAGCTCAGAGACGAGATGAAAAAGACCGCCGCCCACCTCACGACTTGGGTGGACGTGAAAACGCCATATAGAGCATCGGGCCGATGACAAGCGAGGCCACGAGCGCCAGCACAAGCCCTCCCATGACCGCGGTGGCGAGCGGCTTCAAGAGGTCGGTGCCATGGCCCACACCCACCGCCAGCGGCAGGAACCCCAGGACGTCGGCGGCCATGGTCATGAGGATCGGACGCAACCGCCGGCGGGCGGCGAGCTCGACCTCGATGCGCCCCGGGGGGCTTTTGTAGTGACGCGCCTGAGCGAAGATCAAAATGCCGTTATTGACGACGATCGCGAACACCAGCAGCAGGCCGAGAAACGAGGTGCTGTCCAGGGGGATGCCGCGCAGCCACAGGGCGGCAAGCGCCCCCAAGGCGCTCAACGAGGTCGCCACCAGCACCGCGAGCGCGGCACGCGGTGCGCCCAGCTGGTAACCGACCAGCACGAGCAGCACGAGCAGCGCAAAGACCAGGGTAAGCTCCATCTGCGCGAAACTCTTGGCCTGCTCCTTGTAGTAACCGCCGATACGTACGGTCATGCCGGGCGGGAGCGGGGTCTTGGCGATCAACTGGCGCGCCGCGGCCGCCGCTTGACGAAGTCCCATGGCGCGGTGCGGGCGGACCTCGATGTTGGCAAACGGTACCAGATTCTGGTGGGTGATGACCGGCACCGAGCGCCGCGTGCGCGCGCGGGCGAGGGCCGCGAGCGGGGCATAGGGATCGTGCGGCGCATGCACGAAGAGACGCGGCCCGAGGCGGCCGGTGATGCCACCGGCCGGGCTCGTCGACACGGCGATCGGCAGGATCTGGGCGCCGCGTAGGAGATAGCCTGCCGGCACCCCCCAATACCCGGCCAGCAACTGGGCGCCGAGGAGGGGTGGCGTAAGGCCGTCCTGCAGGGCGCGCGTGCGCGGGGTCATGGTGATCGTGGGGCCCGCCGAGGAGGTGACGAAGCTCACATTGGCAAAGCGATGGCTCGTGGCGAGCCGCGCCTCCAGACGCCGGGCGTAGACCGCGAGCGCCGAGGCGCTGTGCCCGAAGACCTCGACGTCGAGCGGGTCGTGGGCGCCAGAGAGATTGCCGAGCTGCGTCACCAGGAGCTGATGGAGCTTTAACATCGACAAGCTTGGATAGGCGGCGCGAAACCGCGCGCCCAGGGTACGCATGGTGGCAATGGCCGAGGCCTGCGGCTTCAGGGTCATGACGATGTCGCCCTTGTTGGGGGTGGCGCGCGGATTGCCGAGGCTCTGGCCGACCACCACCGAGGCGGTGGCAACCTCGGGATCGTGGGCGGCAATGGCCACAAGCCCGCGCCCCACCGAGAGCGTCTGGGACGCCGAACTCCCCACGGCGGTACGAAACGGCACCGCGATCACCCCCTCGTTCCACGCCGGCAGAAAGGCCGTGGGCAGGACCCGGAAGATGCCATAGGCCCCGGCCAGGATCGCGAGGCTCGCGATGACGCCTAGGATCGGTGTACGCAGGCCACGGCGCAGGGCGCGGGCATAGGCCAC
>DAHWGZ010000218.1 GCA_027335965.1 Acidiferrobacter sp. | reverse complement strand
GCGTGCGCGACACCATGGCCTGGCTCATGGACCATGCCCCAGGCATGCTCGGATGGATGCTCCTGAAACAGACCGGGGTATCGGCGATCGGGTCGTTTCAGCTCGACCCGGAGGGCATGACCAAGGCCACGCTCGGCGCAAACCCGCCGCGCTACGCGACCAATTATGGGGATAAACCCCTCGACTACCCACCGATACCGGCGGCCACCCCCGCGCAATATTTCGTGCACATGGAATGGGAGGCCCCGGGACTCGCCCATGAAGGGCTCGGCAAGGTGCTCGTCAATGTCGAGGCGCGCCACATTCACGATCACGGCGTGCTCGCCCACATCAACCGTGGTCCCTACTACATGCTCTTCGCCTCGATGATGGAAGAAGGCACGTGGCGGGATCATCTCGTTCGTTAGGAGGTCCGATATGGCTTCGAGCAAGGCCCACGTCGTCGTGCTGGGCGGGAATTTCGCGGGGCTCGCCTGCGCCCAGAAGATCCGCGAGCACGCGGGGGACGCGGTCGACATCACCGTGATCGATCGCAACCCCTATCTGCTTTTCATCCCCAACATCCCCGCCGAGGTGTTCGAGGGGCGCGACCCCGCCGCCACCCTCAAGATGGACACCTCGCGCGCGCTCGCCGAGGCGCAGGCGACCTTCATCCAGGGCGAGGTGCGCGCCATCAATCCCGATACCCGGACCGTGGACTTCATCCCCAGGGAGCGCGAGGGCTCGCCGTCGGAGACCATGGGCTATGACTATCTGGTCGTGGCCCTCGGCTGCCGGCTCGCCTACGACAAGATCGCGGGCTTCGCGTCCTACGCGCACGCCGCCTCGGACACCTTTTATGGCAACAAGCTGAGAAAGACCCTGTTTGGCGGCGGCTACAAGGGTGGCCCGATCGCGATCGGCTCGGCGCGCTTCCATCAGGGCACGGCGGTCAAGGACCTGGTGCCCATGGCCGACGCCGCCTGCGAGGGCCCGCCGGTGGAGATCATGATGTCCATGGCCACCTGGCTCAAGAACCACGGCCTCGGAGGCCCCGACAAGATCACGGTCTTCACGCCCGGAAAGATGATCGCCGAGGATGCCGGCGAGCGGGTCGTCCATTCGCTCCTCGACATCGCCAGCCAGATGGGATTCCATTACCGCAATAACGTGGGCGATATCGCCGAGGTCACGCACGATGGCATCCAGTTCACGCAGGGCGACGCACTCGACGCCGAGCTCAAGATCCTGCTCCCCGACTGGGTCCCGCACCCCTTCATGAAGGGCCTGCCCCTCTCGGACGAGGAGGGCTTCGTGGTCACCGACATGCTGATGCGCAACCCCAAGTATCCGGAGGTCCTGGCGTGCGGCGACGCCGCCGCCGTGACCGTGCCAAAGCTCGGGGCCATAGGCCACCAGGAGAGCGAGATCGTGGGCAAACAGATCGCTTACGATCTCGGGCGCCTGGGCAAGGCGGCGGCATGCGAACCCCTGAAGCCGCTCGTCTACTGCATCGGCGACATGGGCGACAACCAGGCCTTCTACATCCGCTCCAACTCCTGGTACGGGGGCGACACGCAGGTCTTGAAGATGGGCCGCATCCCCTACCTCCTGAAGATGCAATACAAGGACCTGTTCTTCCGGACCCAGGGCAAGGTCCCGCCATGGGGCCTGGACGCCGCGCAGTTCCTTGCCGAACGCCTGTTCGCGGCTTAGCGCATGAGCGGTCCCACGCGCGAGGCCGACACGCAAGACGCGAGCCGCGTCACGAACGCCCCCGGGCTCAGCGCGCGGCAATGGCAGGCCTTGGCGCGGCTTGCCGATCGCTACGCGGCGCTCGAGGAGGGCGCCACGGGCGCGCTTGGCGAGGCCGCCGACGGCGCGGCGCCCATGCGCGAGGCCCTGCGGGGCACGCTCGACCGCGACGTCATCGATCGCGTGGGCCCCTTGATCCAGGAGCTGCGCGCCGAGCGGCGCGCCGTCCAGGAACTCGCCGCGCGCCTCGATGCCTGGCAGGCGCTGCTGGCGGGTCCTTCCGGCACGGCGTTGGCCTCGGGCTTCATGCGCGCGCTCGACGCCACGCGCGACGCCGACGTGGCGGGCCTTGGGCGCGACGCCCTGAGGCTTGCCGAGGCGCTGTCCCAGACCGGGGCGCTCGGTTGGCTCGCCGACAACATGGCCTACCTCACCGACACCATCAGGCGGCTCTCCTTTGCCGCCCCGGCGGCCATGGAGGCCGCGGGCCCCCTGCTCGATGGCGCGCGCGACGATCTCCTGTTCGCCCATAGGCTGGCCGCGATGGGGCGCGCGCTGGGCGAGATCCTCGCGGGACCCACCGGCGCGGCCATCACCGGCATGCTCGCCGATGTCGGGCGCTGGTCACGCGCCAACGACCCCGCGGCGCTGGCTCGCGAACTCACCGAGCTGCTCAATGCATGGCGCGAGGCCGGGGTCTTTCCGTTGCTGCGCGAGGCCGGCGGCGTGATCGCGGAACTCGCCGCGTCCTGGAAGCGCCTGCGCGAGGCCGGCGACGAGGGCGATGCGGCGGCACAGGCCTTGTTCGCGGACGCGGCG